>CAYZZN010000028.1:0-7458 GCA_964483165.1 uncultured Candidatus Saccharibacteria bacterium | reverse complement strand
TTTGGTGCGAGGGAGAGCGACGTGGATGAGACGGTCAACGAATTCATTCATGCGAGGACCACGGAGAGTGATCTGATAGCCAACAGCATCGCCTTGGCGAGTCTTGAATGTGGCGATAGCCTTCTTGGTAGCACGAACAGCAGGCTTCTGGCCGGTGATCTTGGCGAGACGATCAGCGATGAGCTCGATCTTCTTCTTGTCCTTAGTTGAGCCGAAGCCGTTGGAAACGACGACCTTGAGGAGGCGTGGTGCCTGCATTGGGTTCTTCAAAGTGAGCTTTTCCTTCAAAGCCTTGAATGATTCTTTATTGAGTTCTGCGACGGTTTTGTATGACATGGTATTAAAATGCTTCCGTTATGCTTTCTTGGCAACCTTCGACGCATGCATAGGCATGGCGAGATCGACGACCTGACCTTTCTGACCCTGCTTGGTCGGACGCTGATGCTTCCTGACTGTATTCATGCCTTCAACGACGACTTTGCCTTCAGCAGGAAAAGCCTTCACGACCTTGCCGGTCTTGCCTTTGTCATCTCCTGAGAGTATTACGACTGTGTCTCCTTTCTTGATATGCATGATAGTTATTTAAACGATTTCTGGTGCACGTGACGCGATGGTCTTGAATCCTGCCTCGCCAATCTCGCGTGGAATAGGACCGAAGATACGTCCGGCAACTGGTTCCTTCTTGCCCTTCTCGATGATGACGACTGCGTTCTCGTCGAAGCGGATGTACGAACCATCCTTGCGGCGAGTCGGCTTGATCTGGCGAACCACGACGGCGTGAAGAACATCTTTCTTCTTGATGGCCTTGCGAGGTTCTGCCTTCTGGACCGAGAGCACCACGATCTCGCCGAGTTCGGCGTAGCGCTTGTGTGAAGCGCCGAGCACCTTGAAGATGCGTCCGATCTTTGCTCCGGAGTTGTCAGCGATATTGACGATTGAACGTGGTTGAATCATGGTAGTAGAAAATCTGGAGTATTATGCGATGACTTTGAACGCTTTATTCTTCGACATCGGACGGCACGCTTCGATGGTCGCCTTGTCGCCAATCTTCTTGGTATTGCCGGCATCATGAGCCATAAGACGAGTCTTCCTGTTCATGTACTTGTGATACTTTGGGTGCATGACGAAACGCTCGATGATGACGATGCAGGTATCCTTCATTTTGTCAGAGACCACAACACCAGTGAATGTTTGGCGCTTGAGCGTCTTCTTTTCGGCTGTTGGGGTGGTAGGCATAGGATTAGGATACTACTTTAAAATGCTTGATTTGTCTAGCTTTTCTTGGCATTAAGAACGGTCAAAATGCGGGCAATGTCTTTACGGAGCGTCTTGCCTTCCTTGACGTTCTTGGTCTTGGCACCAGCCGAACCAAATCGGAATACGCGAAGAGCTTCTCGCTTCTCGGCAACGAGTCTCGTGAGATCTGCTGGTGTCTTTGTTGAAATGTCTTTTGTTTTCATGGTCTTGAATGAGAAAATATCCGGTTAGAGGCGAGCTACGATCTTGGTCTTGACTGGCAGTTTGGTGCCGGCTTTGCGGAGAGCCTCGGCGGCAATCTTCGGTTCGACACCGTCAATCTCGAACATGATACGGCCGGGACGTACTTCGGCAATGAAACCGACCGGGTCACCCTTGCCTTTTCCCATTTTCACTTCGGCTGGCTTCTGAGTGAACGGCATGTCCGGGAAGATGCGGATCCACACCTTGCCTGACTTGGTGGCATAGCGTGCCATGACTTTACGGGCGGCTTCGATCTGATTGGAGGTGACGCGTGAATACGCCATAGCCTTGAGACCAAATGAGCCAAAATCAACCGTGACCCCGCGGGTCTCGTGCTTGTTCGCTTCCTTGACGCGGTTCTTGCGTTTCGTGAAGTGCTTGCGGTGTTTTACTTTCTTAGGGAATAACATGGTGGTGAATTAGTGAAAAATTCAAAGTTATACGGTCTTCTGATCCTTCTTAAATATCTCTCCCTTGTAGATCCAAACCTTGATGCCGATGTCACCATAGGTCATATGAGCCTTTTCGCGGGCAAAATCGATATCAGCGCGCAGTGTCTGCAATGGAATGCGTCCTTTCTTGAGTTCTTCACTGCGAGCGATCTCGGCACCACCGAGACGTCCACCCAAACGGATACGGATACCTTGCACGTCCTTGTTGGCCATAACCTTCTCGATGGTTTGCTTCATAACACGACGGAATGGGAGACGCTTCTCGAGAGACTCAGCGATCATCATACCGGCGATCATGGCGTTTGATTCTGGATTGCGGATCTCTTCGATGTCGATCTTGAGCTCCTGTCCAGGAACTTCTGCCTTTGCATCACGGATGATCTTGGCGATCTTTTCGCGGAGCTTGACCACGCCGTCACCAGCCTTGCCGATGAGCATACCAGGACGAGAAGTCTTGACGATCACGCGAAGCACCTTCTGGTTGCGTTCAATATCGATACCGCCAACGTAGTTGGCACGAAGTTCTTTCTGCAAAAATTCACGTACTGAAAGGTCAGCTTTAAGCGCAGTGCGGTAACCCTTATCCATACCGAACCAGCGACTCTTCCAATCGCGGATGATGCCAAGGCGGTGTGAATATGGGTGTACGGTATGGGACATAAAATTATTTTGATTTAGCTGCGGACTTGGCGGCCTTAACTGCCTTCACGCGAGGCGCGAGAATAATGCTGACATGGCTGGTCCTCTTCTTGATCGGATGCGCAGAACCACGTGAGACCGGCATGGAACGCTTCATGACAAAACCCTGATCAACACGGATCTCCTGAACAAAAAGATTCTCGGCATCAATCTTGTGATTGTGTGCGGCGTTGGCGATAGCAGAATCCAAGAGATCATGGAGAGGATGCTTGGCCTTCTTCATGGCATAGGTCAAGATCGTTTTCGCGGTAGCAACATTCTTGCCACGAATCATGTCCGCGACGAGACGAACTTTGCGGGGAGAGATACGGTAATTTTTCAGGGATGCGATAATCATGGGAATCTATTATTTCTTGGTGGCGGTGGTTGCGGCTTCCTTGGCTGACTTTGCGGCCGCGACTTCTGCCTCCTTGGCCTTGAGCTCGATCTCCTTCTGCATCTTACCTCCATGGCGCACGAACTTGCGCGTAGGCGAAAATTCACCGAGGCGGTGTCCAACCATGTCCTCGGTGACCAAAACATCTATGTGTATCCTTCCGTTGTGTACGCCAAAAGTGAAACCCACCATTTCTGGTGAAATCTGAGAGCGGCGTGACCAGGTCTTAATAACACCGGCCGTTGCTGCCTTCTTGCCTGCGATTTTCTTCAAAAGTCGCTCTTCTATATAGGGTCCTTTCTTGAGTGATCGTGCCATGAAAAAAATAGAATAAAATAGGCTCCGCAGAGCTCGCCAAGCATCTTAACAGAAGGGTCATTCAGAGTCAACCCGTGAGCCTTGCGAACGGAGCCGTGGTCGCATGACCGCAACCTATGGAGTAAAAAAGCCGGTATCCCTTTAGAGGACCCGGCTCTCGTGATGGTGGTACGTTCTCTTGAACACTCGCTGCCAATTGTAGTCGGACTGGAAGACAAGTTCCTGGAAAGAGATTCCCGGATGATTTGTACGAACCGATTGGAGAAAGTGTTCAAATACGCAGAATCGTTCGCACAAGCCACTGACTACTTTGACGTATCGCGGTACGTCATTATCGGCGAGCGGATGATACTCACACTCCACGAACCACAGCAAACCGTTGAATTCGCAGACAACCACCGCGCAGGTATTGTAGCCGCGATATTCTTCCTGAAAATGACCAACGATATCGAGGATCGTGGTATCAGGTCTCAGTATAAGAGGCTTCATGCCAGATCCTTTCATGAACTGTTGTTTAAATGAAAAATACCCCGTTACGAGGTATTAGTCAATTTGTTTTGTCAGACATGTTGTCCCCTGTTACCCAACGATATACATGGTGATCGTCTCGAAAATCTTTTTGGTTGTTTTTACGAAGAAGGTGTACATGCGGAGTATTTTAACACACAATAAAAAAACCCTATCCTCAGTTGTTACCGTGGATAGGGGTGAAATTAATCGTCTACCAGAATTGCCGTGTCGATCCGGAGAGCCGCGGTCCCTTGTCCTGGTGCGGGGAATGGATACCTCGTCGTGATCACAATACTGACAAATGCGTCATCCGAATCTTGAATAGACGCGACCGATTGAAAGCTGTCCTGTGCATGGTGAACTTCCGATCGATGCTTGAATCCTTTCCGGTGAAAACAAGCAGTGACTGCTTCACTGATTTGAATTATGGACGGCGTTGAGGCTTCTGAAGGAAACGTAACAATCACTGACATTTCCTGAACTCCGAGCTGAAAATGACCACAATCGCCACTGAACGTCTGGGCCAGATACGGTCCCAATTCGCCATTCTTAAAAAAGAGAATGAGATCTTTTGGTGTTGGCATACGGACTCCTTTCTTAAAAGATGGTACTATGATTTAGTTAAAATGTCAAACAAAAAACCGGCAGTGTATCGCCGGCTTTTTGTATTGAGATTGAATTGAGATTACAACGTTGGTACTGACTTCTTCTTACCAACCTGACGTCGTGAGACGATGAAGACATTCGAGTACTTCTTCGGGGTGCGGGTCTTCTGGCCCTTGCCGGCTGGCTTACCCCAACGAGTCTTGAGGCGGCGGAGACCACGACCTTGGCGCTGTTCACCTCCACCGTATGGGTGGTCAACTGGGTTCTGAGCAGTACCACGAACTGTTGGGCGGATACCCATCCAGCGTGAACGACCTGCCTTGCCGATATTGACGAGGCGGTTTTCTTCGTTGGAAACCGCACCAACAGATGCCCAGGCTGTGCCGTGAACCTTGCGAACCTCGGTTGATGGCATCTTGATGTGCGTGTATCCGGCGTCATTGGCGATAACTTGCGCGAATGAACCTGCGGAACGAACAAGCTTGGAACCGCTTCCTGGCTTGATCTCGATATTGTAGATAAATGTACCGACAGGAATATTCTTGAGAGGAAGGCGGTTACCGGTCTGGATAGGTGCCTTTTCGGAAACGATAAATGAGTTGCCGACTTTCATAGTCTTCGGCAAGAGGACGTAACGCTTGGTGCCGTCCTTGTAGTTCACGAGACCGATGTACCCAGTGCGGAATGGATCGTACTCAACAGTCTTCACCGTAGCGATCATGTCCTTCTTGTCATACATGAAATCGATCATGCGGTAGAGCTTCTTGTGTCCCCCACCCTTGTGACGCACCGTGATGCGACCGAAGGCATTGCGTCCCATGTCGCGCTTGAAACCGACGGTGAGCGGCTTGTAGGGCTCTGATGCCGTGAGGTATTGCTTGAATGGCAAAACCGTCATGTGTCGGCGTGATTTGGATGTGGGGCGGAATGATTTCATGTGAATAAATTAAATGGAATTATACAAAGTCGATCTTATCGCCCTTCTTCAAGGTAACGAGTGCCTTGCGAACTCCCGGAACGACACCTCGACGGCTACGGATGAACACATTCTTGGCAGGATTGTTCAACATCGCAATCTTGACCGGAGTGACTTTGTAGAGAGCTTTCACCGCCTGTGCGACTGAATTCTTGTTGGCATTCTTGGTTACCTCGAATGTGTAGACGCCGCTCTGAGAAAGAAGACCTGATTTTTCGGTGATGCGCGGACGGAGGATGGTGCTCGCGAAATTCGCCGAAGAAACTGAAGGAGTGGCAGGAGTTGAAACCGCGACTGCTTTGGTTGCAGGCTTTGCGACCTTGGTAACCTTTGCGGGTTTGTTGACCTTCTCTGCTTTGACAGCTTTAACGGCCTTCGCTGGTGAAGCGTCAGTCTTGATGTCTTTCTTTTTTGATCCGAATAATGCCATGGGAGTAATATAAGTAAAAGTTAATTATTGTGCGGTTTTCTCATTCAAGAACTTCAACGACTCGGCCGGATTGGTGACAATCAAGTAGGTATGATTCAAAACGTTGACCGGGTTGATGTTGCGGAATTCCTCGACTGAGACATTGCCGAAGTTGCGGAAACTCTTGGAGATCGCCGCGGTCTTTTTGTCGAGAGCGATGATAGCGGCATTTGATGGCTTGGTACCAAGCTTGGCATATCCCTTGATACCTGCGAGAGAAGTGATGATCTTCTTGGCATCCTTGGCCTTTGGAGTTGCAATAGAAACTGAGTCGACAAAGAGGATTTCACCGTCCTTGAATTTGCGGGAAAGGATGGTGTAGAGAGCCTTGGCACGGACCTTCTTGTTGATCTTACGAGAAAAATTCTTGTCATTGCGGGGACCATGAACTCCACCACCGACCCAGATCGGAGAACGGCGTGAACCGTGACGAGCACGACCGGTACCCTTCTGCTTCCATGGCTTGATGCCGGAACCGCGGACTTCACCGCGAGTCTTGGTGTGGGCGATCGGATTGCGTGCGTTCGAGTTCATGAGACGGACGACTTCGTGGACCAGGTCAGCATTCCATGGTACGCCGAACACATCCTTGGAAAGAGTGATCTTTCCTGCCGCTTTTCCTTCCTGATTGTATATGACTGATTCCATGTGTGTAGTATGACTGAAAATTATGCGACGATCTCCACCAGAGTTCCCCTCTTACCCGGAATAGCTCCTGAAACATACATGATGCTCTCCTCTGGGTCAATGTGAACCACCTTGAGATTCTTGACCGTGATGCGATCTGATCCCATACGTCCTGCCATGCGCATACCGACTGGCACGCGTGTGCGGAGACCTCCACCGATGGAACCTGGCTCACGCTCCGAGTGCTTCTGACCGTGGGAACGAGGTCCGCCGCCGAAACCGTGGCGCTTGACCACACCTTGAAAACCTTTACCTTTTGAAATCGCGCTCACGCTGACTGTGTCGCCCGCGACGAATTGTGAGAGTTCGACTTTGTCGCCAACTTTGAGAGCTGGCGCTGGAGCCTCAGGCGAGAAATCGCGGAATTCACGAACCGACGCGAATGAGCCGAGCTCCTTGAAGTGGCCCTTCTGGGGCTTTGCGATCCTGTTCGGATTGCGGGAACCTTCGCCAACCTGCAACGCTTCATATCCGTCAGCGTCCTTGGTGCGCACCTGGGTGACAATATTTGAGCGCACTGAAACCGCGGTCACTGGCAAAGCAGCGCCTTTGGCGTCGAAGATCTGGGTCATATTCAGCTTTCGTCCAAGAATGAATTTCATGATTTTACCTTTAGTGTCGTAGAAAGAACGAGAAGTGTATACATCACCTTTCTCTTTTTTCTCTTTCTACAATTTCAACTTACATCATCTTAACGTCGATATTCACTCCGGAAGGAAGACTCAAGTTCGTCAGTGCTTCGATGACCTTCGGATTGGGATTGATAATGTCGATCAATCTCTTGTGAACTCTCATCTCAAACTGTTCGCGGCTGTTCTTGTCGATGAATGAAGATCGGTTGACCGTATACTTCTTGATCTCCGTC
>CAYZZN010000027.1:2778-7571 GCA_964483165.1 uncultured Candidatus Saccharibacteria bacterium | reverse complement strand
TATCGCCAAAGTAGCTCAGTTGGTAGAGCATCGCTTTCGTAAAGCGAGGGTCCCCGGTTCGATCCCGGGCTTTGGCTCAGGATTTCGTTGTAAAAAGACCCAAACCTGTTACAATCGGGTCATTACTCATTATCTCAAACTTCTATGTGGACAATCATCATCATCGCGGTAGTCCTCCTGTTGGCATGCTTGCGCCAGATCAACCAGTATCAGCGCGGGGTCAAATTCACTATGGGCCGCTATTCGAGCATCATGGAACCAGGCTGGAGGATAGTTGTTCCAGTCTTCCAGTCGTACAAAAAAGTGGATATGCGTATCAAGGCCGTCGACGTGCCCGATCAGAAGGCCATCACCCGTGACAACGTTTCAGTCACAGTGAACGCAGTTATCTATTACAAGGTATTTTCTGCAGAGAAAGCCATTATCGAAGTGGAAGATTTTTATTACGCTATTTCACAATACGCCCAGACGACCATGCGCAACATCGTGGGCGAAGTCACTCTCGACGAACTCTTGAGCGGACGCGAAAAGATCGCCCAGCGCATCAAGGAGATTGTGGAACAAGAGACGAGCGCCTGGGGCCTCCAGGTCAATAACGTCGAACTCAAAGACGTGTCCTTGCCTGAGAACATGGAACGTACTATCGCCAAACAAGCCGAAGCGGAGCGTGAGAAAAGGGCAGTCATTATCAATTCCGAGGGCGAGCTTGCTGCATCCAAGAACATGGCAGAGGCGGCAGCAACCCTCTCAGCAGTTCCCGGCGCGTTGCATCTCCGTACGCTTCAGTCCATCAATGACGTATCATCTGATGCTTCAAACACCATCATCTTCACTGTACCTCTCGAAATCATGAAGGCCTTCTCGGGATTCATGGAGAAGAAACACTAATCCGTAACATCAGATCTGATGGCAGTTCACCAAAAAGAAGAGATCCAAAAAAAGATTGAAGAGCTGGAGGCCGCTATGGGCGCAGCTGATTTTTGGAATGACAAACACAAAGCGCAGACTGCCGTGAAAGAATTGCAGGAATTGAAAGCGGCACTTGAGGGCGTAGGTAAGTATGACAAAGGCGCAGCCATCATGACACTGCTCTCGGGCGCCGGAGGAGACGACTCGGAAGATTTTTCCGCTATCCTCGTCCGTATGTACCGCAAATACGCCGAAGGCAAAGGTTGGGGTTGGTCGGTCATTCACAGTAATGAAAACGATCACGGTGGCTTCAGAAACATTACCATCGAAATTTCCGGCAAGAATGTGTACGGCTCGCTCAAAAATGAGTCCGGGGTCCATCGCCTGGTTCGTATCTCACCATTCAATGCCGCCCAAAAACGTCATACGTCTTTTTCATTGGTTGAAGTGATTCCAAAATTCGAAAAGACATCGGCGAACGATATTGTCATTGCCGACAGTGATCTGGAAATTTCCATCGCCAAGTCGGGCGGTCCCGGTGGACAGAATGTGAACAAGCGCGAGACAGCTGTACGACTATTGCATACGCCGACAAATATTTCGATTCACGTCACTTCTGAACGCTCGCAGGCGCAAAACAAAGAAAAAGCCCTGGATATTCTGCGTGGCAAATTGTGGAAACGCATGGAAGAGGAACGCATGGCCAAAGAACGTGGCATGCAGATTTCTTCGACGACTTCTATCGAGTGGGGCAATCAGATCCGTTCGTATGTCCTGCATCCCTACAAGATGGTGAAGGATCATCGGACTGATGTTGAGACAGCGCAGGTGGATAAGGTGCTGGAAGGGGAGATTGATGAATTTATTGAGGCTGAGAAAGAGTTGTAGGAGAATATATCGTGTGCTAATCTTTTCGTGAGAGCACAACAGAAAGGCATTTGTGAGTAAGTCAAAAACATTTCTGAAATCCTGGCGATTATCACCGCCGAACATCTGCCCTCCGGGTACAGTTGTTCAAAAAAGAACAAGGAGAGATCAACCGCTCAAAGACGGCCAATCCGTCGTGAGTAAGGGTATACGCTTCACGCGTCGCGGTGACCTGGTCTTCATGGATAGCGTAAGTGTTCCGGACTATGATCGGGACAATATTGCGAATGAGACGGCACTGCTCATGGACCCTCGGGGCTACGCTCTGCGTCTCGCCCATGCGGCGCGAATAGGTGCCGAGAAGCGTAAGAGTGGTCGCCCGGTCTGTACTGCGTGATTATGAACACAAAGCGTGGCTCATGTCACGCTTTTTTTATTGATACTAAGTGCTATAATTGCCAGACATGATCTACTATGACAAAGTCACCAAAATCTATCCCGACAAATCTGTAGGCCTCGAAGGGGTCAGTTTCGGCGTAGAACCCAAGGAATTCGTCACTATCGTCGGTCATTCGGGCGCCGGCAAGACGACCCTCATGAGGATGCTTATTGCCGAAGATCGCCCCACCGAAGGTTCTGTATTCTTGGAATCAGTCAATATTCACCGCTTGAACAAACGCGAGACCAACAAGATGCGTCGCAGGATCGGTACCGTATTCCAGGACTTTCGTCTCATTCCCAACAAGACTGTCTATGAAAATATCGCTTTTGCCATGGAAGCTTCGGGCCGTACCGATAATGAGATTGCTTCCGATGTGCCGCACGTACTCGAACTCGTCGACCTCGGACACAAGATCTGGAATTTCCCCAATGAGTTATCCGGCGGAGAACGTCAGCGTGTGGCTATCGCTCGCGCTATCGTGAACCAGCCTGATATCGTCATCGCTGACGAGCCGACCGGCAATCTTGATCCCGCCAATACTTTCGAGATCATTCGTATTTTGCAAAAGATCAACGAACTCGGCACGACCATCCTGCTCACCACGCACAACAGAGGTGTCGTCGACGCGGTCAAAGGTCGCGTGATCACCATGGAAAAGGGGAAGGTGGTCAGGGATGACAAGAATGGTAAATATATTTTATAACTTATGATTTTCACTACCTTCAAACGCATTACTCGTACCGGCTTCGTCAATTTCTGGCGCAATGGATTTTTGTCATTTGCGGCCGTGGTGGTCATCACGTTGTCTCTGTGTGCATTCGGGGGCATGGTTTTCGCGGGCGCATTCGGTCGCAGTCTGATCGCTGATGTGAAGGACAAGGTCGACATCAATGTGTACTTTACTTTGGATACCACCGAGAATGACGTACTGGCACTCAAGAAAGATGTTGAGAAGCTGACTGAGGTATCAAAAGTTGAGTATGTATCTCGCGCCACGGCCCTCGCCCAATTCAAGGAAAAATGGCAGGGTAACGCACTCATCATGCAAGGTCTTGATGAGATCGGCGACAATCCATTCCCAGCTTCGCTCAACATCAAAGCCAAGGATCCTGGTCAATACGGCAGTATCACCAATTTCCTGGAAAACAAAAATCCTACCAATGCCGCGGGCGATACTATTATCGAAAAGATCAACTATCAGCAGAACAAACTCGTCATTGATCGTCTCGGACGCATCATTCCCGCAGTGGAGAAGGGAGGACTTATTGTCGCTCTCATTTTGATCGTCGTCGCTATTATCGTCATCTGGAATACGATCAGGCTTATTATTTATACTGCCAAAGACGAAATTGCCGTGATGAAACTGGTGGGCGCAAGCAATATTTATGTGCGTGGTCCTCTGGTGGTATCCGGCATCATGTACGGCGTCTTGTCTGGACTCATCACCTTATTACTCATGTCAGCTTTCGCGTATTGGAGTGACACGGTGGTCTTGCGGTTGGCAGGAGTGCAGGTTGCGGCGGATTTTGAACTTGCAGTGAATGTCTTCTCACGCTATTTTGTCCAGAATTTTGGCCAGATCTTCATCATGATCATGGGAGCAGGAATCATCCTTGGTGGGGTGTCAAGCTATATTGCCGCAAAAAGGTATTTGAGGGTCTAAACGCGCTTTTAGCTCATCCGTCGCACCTCGCTAGACAAAGTATATGCATTTCTTTAGAATGCTTGTATGAAACGTCACAAGTATATTTTTGTCATCGGCGGCGTGATGTCAGGTGTGGGTAAGGGCGTGGCCACCTCGTCACTCGGTACCATCCTCTCCGCCAAGGGATTCAAGGTCAATCTCGCCAAAGTCGACCCCTACCTCAATGTTGATGCCGGCACCATGAACCCCACCGAACACGGTGAGGTTTTTGTTTTGAATTCGGGTCTTGAAACCGATCAGGACATGGGCAACTACGAACGTTTCTTGAATCGGGATCTGACGGGTGATGACTACATCACGAGCGGCATGGTCTATCGTCATGTGATCGAGAAGGAGCGGGCGCTCGGCTATGGTGGCAAGTGCGTTGAAGCCATCCCGCATATCCGTGACGAGATCGTTCGCAGGTTTGAACATTCCGCCAAGGTCAACAAATCCGATGTCTCCATCATCGAGATCGGCGGCACGGTGGGGGATTATCAGAACATCATGTTCATCGAGGCGGCACGTGTCCTCAAGATTCGTCATCCGCACGACGTGGTGTTCATCATGGTCTCGTACTTGCCGGTTCCCGGTACGCTTGGCGAAATGAAGACGCGTCCGACCCAGAACGCAGTGCATCAGTTGGCATCATACGGCGTGACAGCTGACATCATCATCGCTCGCGCTGATATACCGCTCGATGATCGTCGCAAAGAAAAGATCGCGACTGCATGCAACATTCCGGCCAAGCGTGTTATTTCCGCTCCTGATATCAGTAGTATTTATGATGTACCGGTGAATTTCGATCACGATAAACTGGGCGATATCGTCATGGAAACCTTGAATCTTCCGGTGCGTAAAACAGGGGATGGTTTGGCGGCATGGAAGAAG
>CAYZZN010000027.1:0-2678 GCA_964483165.1 uncultured Candidatus Saccharibacteria bacterium | reverse complement strand
GTTATCCGATACGCACGTGAGAAGGGGATTCCGTATTTCGGACTCTGTTACGGCATGCAACTCATGACCATCGAATATGCGCGGAATGTTGTCGGCTTGAAAGGGGCGCATACGGCTGAAATAGATCCAAAGTCACCTCACCAGGTGATCGATATTATGCCTGATCAGAAAAAGAAGATCGCGGAAGGTAACTATGGAGGTTCCATGCGTCTCGGCGTCTATCCGGCAACTCTTGCAAAAGGATCTGTCGCGCAAGAGGCGTATTCGTACCTCGGTGGCAAGAAATTATCGAAACCGGTAAGGAGTATCAAAGAACGTCATCGTCATCGTTATGAAGTGAATCCGAAGTACATTGATAGATTGGAAAAAGCCGGTCTTGTATTTTCAGGTAAGTCTCCCGATGGCACCTTGATGGAAATTGCAGAGTTGCCTCGCACTGGAGTGAAAACGGGGGAGAAAAATCATCATCCCTTCTTCTTGGGCACCCAATTCCATCCGGAATTTTTGGCACGTCCACTCGCGCCACATCCCTTGTTCACGGAATTCCTGAAAGCTTCAAAGGACAGGAAAAAGAAGCGAATCGTTGTCACTGAAGAATCGGAACCAGTGTCAACTACTGAACGTATCAAACCAACTAAAGTAGTCATGCCTGCCGGGATTATGCAGGATATTCAGTTGTGATAAGTACGACATAGTATCATCATGACCATAGGCCTCGGCATCGGACTCGCATTCATCGCCATGCTCTGCTGGGGTTTTGGTGATTTTCTGATTCAAAAAAACACCCGCAAACTGGGTGATTGGGAGACGCTCTTCATCATCACTGCATTCGGATTCATTGTCTTGTTGCCATTCGTGTGGCGTTCCTTGCCAGTCCTGTTATCAACGGGTGATGGTCTCTCTGTTCTCATAATTGCATCGGTAGTACTGCTCGCTGCCGCGCTTCTCGAATTTGAAGCGCTTCGCCGAGGCAAATTATCCGTTGTTGAGCCGATTTGGTCCTTCGAAATACCTGCCGCGGCAGTTCTGGCATTTTTCTTGTTGAATGAGCGGATAACCGTCCTTCAGATCGTGCTATCCGTGGCGCTTATCTTCTGTTTGGCGTTGGTTTCATTCCGCGGCAAAAGATTCTCCGCATCGTTTTTCATCGAGCGAGGCGTCATCATCTCATTCATATCAGCCATTGTCATGGGCGCCGCCAACTTTTTCATGGGGTGGGGAGGCCGCGTGACCGATCCGATCATGGTGAACTTCTTTACTGACGCGGTCTTGATGATGTTCTGCGGATTGTACCTGGCGTATCATGGCCGGCTCGGAAAAGTCTTGAGCGATGTGCGTCATGGCTACGCGACCATTCTACCTATGTCCATTGCAGACAAGGCCGCATGGCTGGCGTACGTGGCCTCAATGACCCTCATTCCGATAGCTGTAGCTACGGCGCTTTCGGAGAGCTACATTATCATCGCGGTATTGTTGGGGATCTTTGTTAATAAGGAAAGGCTTCAACGGCATCAGAAAATAGGTTTGATAGGCGCCATCGTCGCGGCAGTGGTGTTGGCCATGGTCACGGCGTAACATTGGTGCAATAAAAAGCGCCCTGCAAAGCAGGGCGCGCGATAGATCAGGTGCTCCGTGGACTTATTGCTGGCAAAAAAATATCGTATATTTCGTGCGCATTCAGTTCTTTGCAGAGACTGATCGCTACCACCTCGACCATTCTCTCGGTTGTCTTTAGATTTCGTGCACGTTGTGGACCAGGCAGCTCCCATAACCACGTTGCAGTGTGGCAGCGATTCCGGAGAGTGCGGAGAAATCCGCGCAAACGCGCTTTCTTGTACTCATATCCAGGCAAGTCTTTGAGGGCGACGCGCAGGATATCGGGAATGTCGAGAAAGGCCCCCGGATCTTTGAGTTGGCCATACAGGATCACGTAGAACGATTCCAGGGCGTTTTCCTCGTCCGGCATCACGGCCGCACACTTGAACATCTCGCAGGTAAGTTCCTGAATGAGTTGCGCGTCGACATTTTTTGTACCGATCGCAAGCCAGTAGCTTCTGCTTACGGCGGCCGTGTAACAATGCAGGAGCTTCCTGAATTCTTCCGAGCCACACAGATCGAATTTGAGCATGGACGAGCATCCGCGTGCAGGATCTTGCTCGTGACGGAAACAGGTAAACCCTTCGAGCATGGATGCCCAGGTGAGCTGGAGGAATAACAGCGCTTTCTGGGTATTATTCTCACTGATGTACCCTTGAGTGATTGACTCGAGCCGATCGGTACGTTCCTGGACAGTCAGGGGTCCGAGCGTAGTCCTGAGGATAAGATCATCCTTGACCTGTCGCCATTGCATGGGTGCGATTACTTTATCGGTGTTCACTGGTTTCTCTTTCTCGGGACCGTGGTCCCATCTGACTCTTCTCGTAAGAAGAGTGTTCTCTCACCGCTCGTAAGCGGGATGTAGAACGCTTGTTTCAAAGGACAAAGCGACATGCTTTGCCGCTGTTGAGAGTACAGTTTATACAATAAAAGTCAATACTTGCCAAATAGGGCACTCTGGCATATCATTCTGGGCTGTGCTCGCTTTTGCTCATTTTATCGGTATAACCCTTACTTTCGGAGGCTCCTATCAAAAAATTCATCTCTGAAAAGGCGGTATCCTGCATATGGCTGCTCGATAT
>CAYZZN010000026.1:1918-8074 GCA_964483165.1 uncultured Candidatus Saccharibacteria bacterium | reverse complement strand
CCAATGAATACGACTCCCTCCTTTTTGAGCTTTTCGATCACCGTCGCGTCGTATGTCGCCGTATATCCTTCAAGAATCTTGGAAGCGGCAGTTGCGATGCGACCTTTGATCAGAATATTATCTTTGATGGCAAAAGGAATCCCCGTCAGGGTCGTCGCCGTTCCTGCCTTGAAACGTGTGTCCGCCTCCTTTGCCTGTTCGATCACATCGGAAAAAACTTCGAGGTAAGCATTGATGTCTTTATTGTGTGCCTCGATTTCATTCAAGTATGCCTGCGCCAGCTCGATTGCGGTAAAATCGCCGTTTTTAAGGGCTTCGTGGGCTTTATGTATTGTTAGTTCTCTTAAGTTGATTGCCGGCATTTTTTTAGTTTTGAGCGTTGGACAGTCTCTCTTTTGTAACCTTGGCAAAGTGACAACTTTTTTGTCAGTTTCCCAAAGTCACCAAAAAGGTCACTCCTGTGCGATGATCTTTTTCACCGCCACAAAATCACCCTCCCTGTCAGGTGCCTCATCCAAGATCGCCTCGCGATCTCCGGCAGGAATGGTGCGCGATTGGTCAGGGCGCGCGATGTTATGGACGATGCCGGGAAGCGGCGTATAATCCACATCGACCGTCGCCTTCTTGATCTGGTCCACATACGACAAAATCGAGTCGATCTCCTTGGCGAGACCAGCTTTTTCATTTTCATCAATCTTGATGCGCGCCAATTGGGCGAGTTTTTCGACTTCCGCAACGGTTATCATAGATGGGATTGTAGCAGTTGGATGCGACCTTGTCATTTCGCTCAGAAATTTCCCTCCGAAAATAAATTGACAAAAGAGCAATGTTGGTGCAGTATCACAAACAGATGTTGCGGTGCAGATTCCTTATAAATTCATCGAATTTACACAACCAACCGCAACAAAGGAAAGAAGAACCATGAAAAAAAGAACACTGAAACGGGGCATCAGCCTCGCTTTTCTCATCATTACCGGGATCATTCTCGGTACCCACAACGGACAGTCCCTCCTCACCCCAAATCCTGACCAGGAATACAACGCGACCGCGCCGAATGCCGAGATTCAGGCACTGATGAATCTAGTCGGCTATTGCGGCACGACACCAGGGACGTTGATCGGCCCCGACTGTTTCGGGGCGATACGCCATAACACCGGTTCCGTTTCGAACATCTTCGTGTTCGATGGTGTACCATATCGAATGATCGAATACATCGACACCGGTTCCAGGAATGAGGACATCCGCATATGGCGCGTTGATCATCCGTTTCCACGCTGGGCATATGTTGCGACCAATGTGACATGGGGAAGCGACTTGGTCATTCTCGGCAACGGCTACGTCCAAGGACGTCAGCTCATGTGCGAACAGATATCAACCAACTGGATCAATGAAACGAGGACGAACACGGTGATTGAAAGCACTGCCGTGCAGACCAATTGGGTCACGATGTCGAACAAGACAAACTATCTGAAGATTACGGTCTCCAGACTGGAGGCCGCCATCATCAAGTTTTTGATCCCATCAGCCATATTGACCCCGCTCCCACCGAAAGGTGCGACGGTATCCGTGGCCATTCCATCGATCATACATGTGCCGACTACCAATGTGGCCTACACGTACATCTCCACCACCAATACAGTGATCGAGACGGTGCAGATCCCCCTCCCCGCAACCAATACGGTGACACGCGGATGGATGGCCGCACCCAATCCGAGCCATCGACTGCTCTGGGGAACCGGCAAGGCCGAAGCATACAACACGAACTATGTGGTTTCCGCATTCCGGCCAGATTATGGTACGAACTGCGCCGCGACCGTCACGCAAGATTCCGGGGGTCCTTGGTTCGCATTCCAGAATAACAGACACGAGCTTGTCGGTTTTACCGCCGGCAACCAAAGCCCGTGGCGTGAATATGCTGATGGGTCACCCTTCGATGCTGGGCTCTATATCCAGTCCGGACTATATCGAGGTACTAACGTGATCAACGTCCCCAAAGCAACCAACGAATGGAGTCGCAGTTTCGGCGCCCGGGCAGACAAGCTTCAACGTCCTGACATCCAGGCGTTCATTCTGAAGAACCTGGAACCTTGACTGTTCACTTACTACACAACACGCGAAGAGAGATCTCTTCGCGTGTTTTTCTTGTGCGTACATCCAACCCTACCCATTCACTATCCCCAAAAACTCCTTCTCGCTCAATATCTTCACTCCCAACTCCCGTGCCTTGTCGAGTTTCGACCCAGCCTCCTCCCCCGCAACAACATACGACGTTTTCTTTGAAACCGAACTCGAGACGTCTCCCCCATTTTTACGGACCATATCCTGAGCCACGTCGCGTTCTAGAGTCGGCAATGTTCCTGTAAAGACAAATGAAAGACCTTCGAACTTTCGGTTTGCATTCACAGCCTCCTTTTCCAAAATCACGTGCTTCAGTAGATTTTTGACCAACTTTTTATTGTCAGTCTCTTTGAACCACGAAGAAATAGACTCGGCGACCACATCGCCGACACCGTAGATTGATCTGAATTCATCCGCAGGAGCCGCCCCGATTTTTTCGATCGATTTAAAATGACGCGCAACGTCATACGCAGTCTCTTCGCCCACTTGCGGAATGGATAAAGATGACAAGAATCTTGCCAATGTCACTTTTCGAGACGTATCGATTGCTTGCACCAAATTCTCAGCCGACAATTCCGCAAAACGAGGCAGTGCCAAAATGTCCCCCTTCTTCAACGTGAAAATGTCATCGAACGTGGAGATCAATCCGTTCTCAAATAGAACATCGATGATTTTCGGGCCGAGGCCGTCGATATCAAAACACTTTTTTGACGTGAAGTAGTAAAATTTGCGCTTCTGCTGATCAAATGAGTCCTTTGCCACACACCTCCACGCGGCTTCACCAGGAATACGTTCAATGCTTCCATCTCCCCCACACGCCTGAATGTGTGTCGGCCATTTGAAGGGCTTGGAATTTTTCGGGCGCAATTCTTGCACCACGCTCACAATATCCGGAATGACATCTCCTGATTTTTGTAGAATAACCGTATCTCCTGTTCTCAAATCCAATCTCTTGATTTCATCTTCATTATGTAAGGTTGCGCGAGACACGGTGGAACCTGCGACCAACACCGGTTTCATAACAGCGACTGGTGTAATCACTCCCGTACGACCGATTTGGAATACAATATCTTCAAGTACAGTCGTGACCTGTTCCGCTGGGAATTTATACGCCACACCCCAACGAGGCGACTTGGCAGTGTAGCCGAGTGCCTGCTGTATCTTCACTGAATTGACCTTGATAACAATGCCGTCGAGCTCGTACGGCAGATCATGGCGTTTCTTCGTCCATTCTTCGTAAAAGGCTTGAATGTCTTCGAGTTTGTTGAATACCTTGAAATACGGATTGGTTTTGAAACCAAGCTCTTTGAGCAATTCGATCTCACCCGCTTGTGTTACCGGAGTTCGACCACCTGAAAGTTCATCGATATCATATAAAAATGAATCGATCCGCCGGGACGCCGTCATCTTGGGATCCAACTGACGCATGGAACCCGCCGCAAGATTCCTTGAATTCGCAAACAGCGGCTCACCGGCCTTGGCGCGCTCTTCATTGATCTTCTTCAAACTCTCTTTACCGATCCATGCTTCACCGACAACTACCATCTTCTCAATTTTTTCTGCCAGTTTGAGGGGTACACTCCGGATCGTCTTCACATTCACGGTCACCTCCTCACCTACTTCCCCATCACCGCGCGTCGCACCTTGAACAAGTACTCCATTCTCATAGGTAAGGATGATTTTCAAGCCGTCTATCTTCAACTCACAACAATATTCGAGTGATTCATCACCGACACCAGCCTTGGCCATGAAATTGCGTACCTTTTCATCCCATTTATTGAGTTCGGCTAGATCAAAAACGTCATCAAATGACCACTGGCGGTGTTCATGCTTCACTTTGCTGAATGCGGCCAACGGATCACCTCCCACGCGCTGGGTGGGACTATCCGATGTTTTCAACTCGGGATATTCGGCCTCGAGTGCCTCCAACTCTTTGAAGAGCGAGTCATACGCCTGATCGCTGATCTCCGGCGTATCGAGCGTATGGTAGGCATGACGATGCCGCTCAATGGTTTCTTTGAGCTTGTTGAGCCGTTGGATCACGGCGGCCGATGCCTTGGATTTCATAGACTAAGGATACCAAGCTCCCAGCAAAGAACCAAGTTAACTCTGCCTTGGCGGGACCAGTACTAAATGATCACCAAACAGCCCCTTGTGTCAGACGCAAGGCGCGTTCAACGATACGTGGACTATCTACATCAGGTCCATATTCCCCGTCGACAATCTTACATACATTATATCCGCGGGATTCGATCAGAGTTGCCGGCCGATCACGATCGATGTCAAAGCCCGTGATGAATGTGAGCGCCACGCACGTATCATTCTCGAGAGGTATGATGAGAGCAGATTCTGATTCGCACACATTGGTAAAGTCTCGTCCGGAGATGGTCTTCGTGGAATCAAAATCATCGCAATCAAACGCAGGAATATCAACATCCCCACTACCATTGCACGACATGACTCCCCCTTTCCCACTGGCATTCGGGGTTGACGTCGCGAGACTGGTTATATTGGATGCGCATTCGATACCGCTGTCGGCGGCATAAATAGAGTAGGTCGATTCGCGCGCGGTCACGGATAATGCATACTGTTTGCGGCTCACTGACAGGATGAATACAGCGACGCCCAACACGAGCGAAGCAGTGAGCACGGCAAAAAGGAGCGTATAGCCTCTCCGTCGTGATGGGTGGATGGTTGATATATATTTCATGGTTATTGGACAGGTTGCACCAGCTGGTTGGTGAGATCGATCTGATATGGTACCGGACCCTCGTACCAATTGACGATCACGTGAAGGCGAAGTTCAACATCGGGCGCACTCCCGTTCAGGTCCTCAAAATAGAAATAGCGGTAGAACTGGACCTGACTCGAAATGCTATCCTTATACCCTTCCCCTTCGACAAAAACCAAGGGGCAGCCGCCTGATGGGCAGGAAGTGGCGAACGCGAGCCCGTTCACCGCACGCGCGTCACATAAATGTGTTTGTGTGCAGGTGGCAAGATCAAAATCGTCCGAACCCACGGTAAGCCATGGGACACCGTCCGAGACATTGTTGTCGCGAATATTCTTGATGGCTTCGATACTCTCCTGCGCCAGGAATGTCGCGATCATCTGATCCTTGGCGTAGACTGCCGAGGTTAGTCCCTTGGTCGCCACGACGAGCGGGCCGGCGATGGCGATCATGAGGATGGTGATGGCCACCAATGTCTCGACGATCGTGAAGCCTGACGAGTTTTTCTCATTCATGCCTTGTTTGCGTTGAATTGTATTGAAAAATCTGTTCATAGTGATCAGTCCGAACTCACGCGCGACGAAATAGCGGTTTGCACGTCAAAATATGTTCTCTCTTTTTCGCGGATTCCCGCATACCCGGAAACTTCCAGGAATATGATCGGGTATCGATAACGCTCGGCGTTGGATATGTTGACGTTATAATTGGTGATCTTCACCGCGTCAGACACGATCGGGGAATAATCATCCTCTTCAATGCGAACACCGCACTCAGTCTGCTCAGCTTTCTCCAACAGCCACGATTCAGCGCTGGAATCATACCTCAGACGATAGGCAAAAATAAAATTACACGGATCTTCATCAGTTGATTTCTTCGATGACAGAAAGGCGATCAGTGTACCGATCTCGCTGGATCCGCACTCTTTGCTTCCATCATCTGGATTCACATTGGTATTTACCAAATCATCAGAACTCTCGAGTATCTTGGTGATGCCTGTCTGGCAATAATAGTCCGCTCCCACGCGGATCTCGCGCGACATGGCTTCGAGGGCAAAATTGAGGTTGGTGATGGCCGACTGGAGGGTTTGTGCCTTTTTATTCGCGGAGACAATCTTGACCAGCGCGGAGAGCGCCACCACGGAAACAATGGAGAAGATCATGAGTGACACGATCATCTCCACCAGCGTGAATCCTGCCTTAGTGCTTCGTGTATTTCGATTGTGTATGTTGAAGAGATTCATGAATTATAGGAACTAATCCTCCACCGAGATCTGACCATTCTCGCGAACAGACACCGCGCGAGTGCTC
>CAYZZN010000026.1:0-1818 GCA_964483165.1 uncultured Candidatus Saccharibacteria bacterium | reverse complement strand
CTAATCCTCCACCGAGATCTGACCATTCTCGCGAACAGACACCGCGCGAGTGCTCCCATCAGTGGCCTGTACGATTATTCTCGCATATTTTTTAAAACATGACGGGCCACCGCAATTATCATCACCGAGAATCTGCGCGTTGGGATCAGGACGCTTGAAGGTGATATCAACGATAGATTCACCTCCCGACACGCCCGAAGCACACATGCTTTCTGTGCCTATACACAGATCACTGATGACTGCCCCCCTCTTGATGGTATAAATATTCACCTCCTCATTTGTGTTCTCCGTAAATCGGTTGTTCTCATCAAAATCCGCGTACAGGATCATCTCCGCATCGGATCCCGCATCGGTAGAAAAATGTACGCCATAGCCGTACTTGAAAGGATCATCGCCACTGGTACTCTTGACGCTGAGTCCGTAGGTCTGCGCAGTACGTACCGTGAGAGCGACATCGTAGGCAAGGTTGGTGAGGAGTACACTCTGGTTAAAATTGCCGTATTTGACCACCACCAACGCCGTCATCAGGGCAAATATGGCGATGGAGACCACGAGCTCGATCAATGTGAAGGCGCGAGAATTCATTGTTATTATTATAGCGTCAAGCAAGGAACTATGAAAGCTCACTTTCACAGGTTCCGAGCACAGACGATATATGAGCGAAGCGAATATACCCTGAAACCTTAGAAAGATGACAGGAATATCTCTTTGAGCAGATGGATGTCGAGCACTTGGATGCCGAAGAGGAGGACCAGGTACATACCCAGAATGAGATATGGCCCGAATGGTATCTCTGTGCGTGGCTTGAATTTCCGGTAGGTGACGAACAACCAGATCAGACTCACGGCCGCGGCAATCCAGAATGAAAGGATGATGGCGTTCACCGATCCAGATACGCCGAGGATCCAACCGACGCCCAGCATCAGCTTGGCGTCTCCGAAGCCCATCCACTTCCCTCCCGATACCACCCAGAGGAATGCGAACGGTAACGCCGCCAGTGGACCCGCAATGAATGCCCAGTATCCAGGGATATGCCACCATGATGCCCCGCCGACAAACAAATTGACGAAGGCCACAACCGCGAATGCGAATACGAATTGATCGGGAATGATCTTGTGTTTGATGTCATACACGCTAATGACCAGGAGGAGACAGGTGGCGATCACGTACATGAGTGTGGTGAAGCCGGAAAGGAGATCCATGGGCGGAAACATGATAAAGATCAGGACGAAGATAGCTCCAGCGATGAATTCGATGAGTGGATACTGCCATGAAATTTTGCTTTTACACTTCTTGCACGCCCCTTTCTGGAATAGGAAACTGAAGATGGGTACCAACTCTTTCCAAGTCAGGCTGGTGCCGCATGACATACACTTTGAACGGCCACCGAGGCCAACGCCAGTATTGAAGCGCAACGAGACGACATTGAGGAAACTGCCTACGATGGCGCCGAAGATAAAAGGAAGAATGAAAGGCATGCGATAGTACGATGTACCTGATTAAGGAGCACTCTCATTACGTCCACTTCCATCAGTACTTCCGGACGTACCGATCGCGCCCGCCGTTGAACCGAGACAATAATCGAGAGAGGATGTGTCTGAAGGGTCATAGCACGGGAATGAAATGTAACTAGGTTTATTATCCTCTCTGATACTATCCTTGAGAATCTCATTCTTGGATTCGAGTTCGGCATGGAGGAGATATGTGCTGTAATCATCCGTATCTACCTCATAGTCATAGGCACTGCCTCCCGGAGAATTCGGGATCTGAGCGATATAAGTACCCAAATTGACTGTTGTGCCCGAATTCGTCGTACAC
>CAYZZN010000025.1:0-8200 GCA_964483165.1 uncultured Candidatus Saccharibacteria bacterium | reverse complement strand
CAACTTCTTCAGGATCTTCTGTGTCAGGAAGCATGATGACTGACGCTGAGTTGGAGGCCACTGTTCAGTCCGATGAAAATGTTTCCAAGGTGGACAGTGATGATGATTCCGTCAGTCTCTGGTACAAATCAACATTCAAGTTGTTCGGTTTCATCCCCATGACTGCCAACCTCAAGGCGACTGCTGATGCAGACGGCTCAGTCCGCGTCTCACGCCCCTGGTACAGCTTCCTTGCTACTTCCGAAGCTTCAAATGCTGAAGAGGTAGCAGTGAAGTCAGAAGTTACCGCTGTTGTACAGAGTTATAACACCAGCGCAGATGCTACGTTCTCGGCCGAAGCAAAGACGGCTATCGTACGAGCTATGCAACGCGCCTTCAAGACTGCAGCCGAGACACGCGTCTCAGCTGATGCCAGCGCTTCCGGATCGGTTTCCTACTAGTTTTACCTGGATTCTCTTAAGAAGTCTCAAGGGGGCCGGACGACGGCCCTTTTGTGCACATCATCAGAGCCGTCCTTGGATGGGGATAACTCGACTTGGCAAGAATGGGGAACGCGCTATAATTACCCCACTACCCAAGGACATGTCTCAATCGAGACGTGTCCTTCTCTGTTACGGGGAAATTATTATCAAGTTCGTTATCAGTAGTATTATCATATGAAAAAATCAGTATTTTCGTTCATCATCCCACTCGCGCTCTTTTCGCTAGTGGTTTTTAGTTTTATACCGACACCAGTCCAGGCGCAAGTCACCGTTTGCCCCGCAGGATATACTTGCTCACCTATTGAGTGTCCAGTAGGGTACATCTGTTCGGTTGTTGAACAGCCAGTAGGTTGTCCGGATGGGTATACATGTCAACCGACGGATGGCGGCAACCCGCTTCAGTGCGTCGGTTATATTTTTAGCGTGAATATGGAGGTTGGCTCGACGGGAGTTGAAGTTGTCGCTCTTCAGAGTTTTCTTATTGCAAATGGATACGATATACCGAGCATAAGCTCAGGGGAAGTCGCAAAAGGTGTTTTTGACGGGGAGACTGAAGAAGCGGTCAAACAATTTCAGGCAGATCACGGTATCCCATCTACTGGTTTTGTCGGACCCCTCACGCGGGCAACTCTCAATAATTGTTCACCAGTCGTGGATGCCTCGGTTCAACTGCAAGAGGTAGATTTCTATGCGGTCAGTAAGGATAGCGGTGAGGAAGTAGGTCAAGGACAGTTTAGATTTAAGATAACCGCTCTGTATCGTGATTTACAGATTAGTCGCGCCAATATTACTGAGAAACTGTCAGTTTTTGCTACGGGTATGCCAGGAACCATATTTCCAACTTCTGCGACATTGAGTTCGTCAGTCCAAGAAGGAGATGACATGAGCGAATATTTTGTCATAGAAGAGGGTCAAAGTAGAGACTTTCGGGTTGATTTTATTGTTACACCAATAATGTCCACTCAGTACTTTGTCCAGCTTGAAACATTGGATCTAATGAAAGGAGATCCTATAGATTTCGATGAGAATACATTCAGAACCCCATACAAATTTCTTAGGTCAGCTACGAATAACACGCAAGTTATTATCCTCTCACCAAATGGAGAACCTACCTGGTCGGCTGGTTCCCAGCAAACCCTCGCATGGTATTACCCGATATTTACTGAGAACATTACCAAGTTTGCCACCGAGATAACTAACGAGAGCGGGACTTTGGTGAAAGCTCGCGATATCGTGCTTGGACAGGGTACAAGCAATTCAATGCAATACACTATTCCTGCAACATTGCCAGCGGGTAGGTATACGCTGAAAATTGCTCCATGTCCGGTAGTAAGCGCCGCCGCGTGTCTCGCCACAAATCCGTTGTCATTTGTGACCGCTACTTTCAACGTGTCGGCAACGAATACTATGGCGCCTACAGCTACCATCATCCTTCAGGAGAACGGTAGCAACTATCACGGGTATCTCTACAAAGTAGGGCAGACTAACCACTACAAGTGGTGGTCGACCAATGCTGACACGTTCTCTTCGTATTCCAAAGCGAACAATAAGGATCAGTGCGGCGAAGGACCTTGGATTGCGAATACTGTCGAAGGTCAGTCATCAACCTATATCCAACAGCGATGGGCTGGCTGTGTATGGACTGTTACCTATACTGCGACTAACAGCAGAACTGGCCAGTCTGCTTCGGACACCGTTGTTCATACGGTTGAAGCATTGAGTTCAAAGCCTGTGATCAAAGAAATCTCACCGACCAGTGGCCCTGCAGGAACAGTGGTAGCTGTATATGGAAGTGGATTTGGATCGAACAATACCGTCCAGATGAATGGCAATATTTCCAACGTACCTTCCAATGGCACGTCTCTCAAGTTTACTATTCCCGCAAATACTCCCGTTGATTCGTATGGCGTGAGCGTCATCAACACCGCGAATACTTCCGTGAACAGTAATACGATGATATTCAAGGTAACTCCAGCTCCTGCGGCACCAACCATCACCGTCACTTCTCCGAACGGAGGCGAAACGTATATGACTGGTGACACGGTAAACATTAAATGGAATTCGACTATTTCTTCGGCAAGCATGGTAAAGATTGAGTTGGGCTATACCCACACTGATCCCACATACCCAGCTGGAACCTATTTTGAGGATTGGATTGTCGGATCAACACCGAACACTGGTTCGTATAACTGGACCATTCCGCAGTACTACGGCGCCGGCATCGTTTTGGGATCGTTCAAGGTAAAGATCTCTGCAACAAATGGAGCGTCTGATTATTCTGATAACAAGTTCGGGATTAAGTTTGGCGCCAATCCTTCACCTATTACCGTCACTTCACCGGTAAAGGGCAGTGTCTATACGAGGGGTGATACCGTTAATATCTCCTGGAATTCTGATGGCAGTGATCAGTATAGTGTAAACCTTATTAGAACAAGTGATCCCTTGTTTGTGAAGCTCATCTTGGATACAACTAACTATTCCCCGAACCTCAAGTGGACTATTCCGAATAATCTTCCTCTCGCTGATGATTATGCTATCCGCGTAAATGAAGGTTTGTATCGACAAAAGACTGGATATAGCGGTAGGTTCTCAATCACCGATGCTTCTGTTGCTCCAACCGCAACATTCACAATCGAAGGTCAAAAAAATTACACTTATTACCCAGGTATGACCAATCACTACAAGTGGTCATCAACCAACGCTGACACATTCTCTTCGAGTTATACCGCGACTGGTCCGAGCTACTGTGGTGGATCTACACCAACTCCATGGGTCGCAAATACAGCGAATGGTCAGTCGAATACATATCTCGATTCTAGTTATATCGGTTGTGTCTGGACAGTTACATTCACTGCCAAGAATACTAAGACAGGGAAGTCAGCCTCTGATACTGTCATCGTCAAGGTCGCCCCTAAGCCCATTATAGAAATAACTCCACCATCAGTTCCGGCTCCTACATTGTCTCTGTATCTCAAGCCTGATGGCGGTGCATATACGAAGTATCAAGAAGTGTCGGTTGTGTGGTCGTCGACCAATGCAACTTCGTGTGTGTTGGATGCGGTAGAGGAAGACAAGGGCGGAGAATGGTCTGGATTCGCCGGGCCTATAGAGACTTCAGGTCGTATCACCACGAACGTCGACGGAAGCAGTACGCTCACTATTACCTGTACGGGTGCGGGAGGGAGTACTTCAAAGAGTGTGAAGATCGGAGTTAGCAGTGTAGGATCACTCTGGAATGGCTCGAGTTTCGTCGCGGCTGTCCAAAACGCATTTGCACCTCTGTTCGTATCATATTAATCAGTCGTTAATCTTCCACTAGTATGTTCAACGGTACATCAATGTTCGGAAAGGATCTCAAATATGTTCTCGTTCTCACGCTCTTGGCGTGGATGACGTTTACTCTACCTGCGGTGCAAGCGGCAATAGCGGGGTAGGATCATATATACACGAGTACAGATTCTAGACTCCCGCGGTTGCGGGGGTCTTTTGTAACATGTACACTGTAGCCACTTCCATGAACACAAAACTTCAATCCTACATATTTATCGGACGATCCGGCTGTGGTAAGGGTACCCAGTCGGATTTGCTTACCAAGAAACTTCGCGCCATGGATCCGAACGTCGCTATTCTCCACATCGAGAGCGGCAATGAGTTGCGCAAATTCGCCAAAGAAAGCAATTATACGGCCCAATTGACCAAGTCGACCATAGATGGAGGGGGATTGATGCCGGAATTTATGCCGGTTTTCCTGTGGGGCAAACTATTCTCTGAAAAATTCACCGGAAAAGAAACGCTGATTTTTGATGGCACACCGCGCAAGCTCATGGAAGCGAAAATCCTTGATTCACTCTTTCCTTTTTATAGTCTCGACAAACCTTGGGTGATCTATCTGGATGTTGATCATGAAGAATCTACCAAACGTCTCAAAATACGTGGCCGTACCGATGATAGTGATGAGGGTATCAAGAAACGTCTCGACTGGTATGAGTCTGATGTCAGGCCGTCCGTCGAGTTCTATCGCACCAATCCGAACGTCCGTTTTCTGGATATCAATGGCGAGCAGGCTATCGACAAGGTACACCAAGATGTTGTGAAAAGTGTCGGTTTGGAGTAGTGTATAGGCGTGATCAATCTCAAGACAAAAGAAGATATCGCCATTCTCCGCGAAGGGGGCAAACGACACGCGCATATTTTGAAGGAAATCGTGAAGATGGTGAAGCCGGGTGTGCATGTAGCTGATCTCGACGCACGTGCGGCTGAACTGATCCGTGAAGGTGGGGACCTGGCGGCTTTTTTGAATTATCAGCCCTATGGCGCCGTGCGCCCATACCCAGCTACTCTCTGCGTGTCTATAAATGATGAGATCGTCCATGGCATCCCCACCGAAGGCGATAAGGTGCTCAAGGAAGGAGATATCGTGAGTATTGACCTCGGGCTCGTCCACAAAGAACTTATTACCGATGCGGCGGTCACGGTGGCTGTGGGAACTATTTCACCGGAATTGGAAAAACTCTTGAAGACGACCAAAGAAGCGCTTGTGGCAGGTATTAAGGCTGCAAAAGGCGGTGCGCGTGTGGGTGATATCAGTAACGCTATCCAGCGCGTCGGTGTCGCACAAGGATATGGTATTGTCGAAGAATTGGCGGGTCACGGTGTGGGATATCATGTCCATGAAGATCCGTACGTGCCCAACTATGGCCAAGCAGGGAAGGGTGAAATACTCAAACCGGGAATGGTTATCGCCATCGAACCGATGTTCAATATCGGCACGAAGAAAATAAAGCTTGATACTGACGGATATACCTATCGAACGGTGGATGGCAAGCCGAGCGCGCATTTTGAACATACGGTTGTTATCACCAAGGGTGGAGCGGAGATTTTGACGGTTTAGTTTTTGTGAGGGCAAGGAGATGAGGGGAGTAGAGTTGTTCGGGACACGCCGTCGACCTCTGGTGAGGTCGCGGCTAGCTCTCCCTCGCCTTCGCTCAGTCCGAGATGTCCCTCAAACTCTCTCCCCTCACCTTCTTGCTTCAGAATGGAACTAGCACTACAATAAACTCCATGAAAAATCATCTCAAACTTGAACGAACACTGGTCCTTTTGAAGCCTGATGCACTGCAGAGAAGCCTTATTGGCGAGATTACCAAACGGTATGAACGTCTCGGTCTCAAACTGATCGGACTCAAACTGGTGAAGCCGAGCATCGAGCTTGTGGAGAAGCATTATAAACTTGATCCGGAATGGGTGGCGCTCACGGGCAAGAAATTTCTCGAACATGCCAAGGAAAAAGGCAAGAAAACATTCACGGACGATCCAGTGAAAATGGGTGAAAAAATATTACATCGTCTTTCCAAGTACATGACCAGTGGCCCCATCATCGCCATGGTGTGGCAAGGACTTCATGTCATACCGATTGTTCGCAAAATAACCGGTAGTACTGAACCGCTCAATTCCGACGTCGGAACCATTCGCGGAGATTTTGTGCTTGATTCCTATGAATTCTCGGATGCCGAGGATCGTTCTATTCGCAACTTGGTACACGCCTCTAGTTCGGCCACAGATGCAGAAAAGGAGATTGCGCTGTGGTTCAAGGAGAGCGAATTGATCAACTACAAGCTCGTCCAGGAGAAGATCCTGTATGACGTGAACATGGATGGGATATTCGACTAGGTTTGTCAACGTTGCCCGACGGGAAAAATAATGTCGTAACCCATTTTTACTCTTGCACTTGGCTGGAGGAGGACTACAATGTAGATAGGTTACGGGGTATTAAATCCTATACCACATTGTTTGGGATCCCAACGAACTTCGGTTCACATTAGATCGCACCGTGGTGTTGATCTTGCGGGAACCCACCTAGTTTTCTAGGTTAATAAATACTTCGTAGCCTATCAAAGATCGCCACATAATGTGGTGATTTTTGTTATACTATGCCCATGAAATTATATATCTCAGCTCTGATTATATTGATTGCGGTACTAGTCGCGCATATTGCCGGTCTCGATGGTCCGTACTATACCATCAAGAGTTACGACATCTTCATGCACTTATTGGGAGGCGTTGGCATTGGTCTCTTCGCTGCGGCCATGTTGCAGTCGTATCAAGACGGGATACTGCTCAATCGTCGCAATCTCGTTGCGGCGGTGATTGCCGTCGGGATCGTATGGGAGTTATTTGAAATATATTACAACCTGACCGGGCATCCGCTGTGGTCGAAACTGTACTATATCGATACAGTCAAAGATCTGATCATGGACATCATCGGAGGATCTATCGTGGCGTATTTTACCATCAAACACTATCGTTATGTCTCATAATTCGAAGCTCACCTTCTATTCTGGTGTCGGCACGGTCACGGGCGCGAATTTTCTGTTCGAATCACCGGCAGGTTCACGGATTCTGGTTGATTGCGGCATGGTTCAGGGAGAGAAGTTTGCTCTCGAAGAAAACGCAAAGCCCTTTGCCTATGATGTGACTTCCATTGACGCGCTCATCATCACGCACGCACATCTAGATCACGTTGGGAGGATCCCGAAACTGATCAAGGATGGATATGCTGGGCCCATCTATTCGACGCCGGTCACGAGGGAGCTGGCCGAGATCGTCCTGCGTGATGCGGTGGGCATCCTCGGGATGGATGCACGACAGCAGGGACAGGTACCCATGTATGATATTGAGGATGTCGAGGCAGTGTTTCCACTCTGGAAAACGATTCCGTATCACGAAGAGGCGAAAATCACTGATGACGTTTCGGTGTATTTAAAAGATGCAGGGCATATTCTCGGTTCGGCGATGATCGAGATGCGAGTGGGTGATCAGAAAATCCTTTTCACCGGCGACGTGGGCAATTCACCGGCACCTATTCTCCGTGATACCGAAGAAGTGGGGGATGTTGATTGTATGGTAGTGGAAAGTGTCTATGGTGATCGCAACCATGAATCCAGAGACGCGCGTTCCGAGCAGTTCGAGCGGATCGTGAATGAGACCCTGGCTCGCGGCGGCACTCTGGTCATCCCTGCCTTTTCTATTGATCGCACCCAAGTCCTCTTGTATGAACTCAATAACTTGGTCACGCAGAAAAAGATTCCTTCGGTGCCGGTGTTCGTGGATTCACCCATGGCCATCAAGGCGACTGAGATTTATTCTTCCAATGTCGAACTCTTTAATGAAGGCGTCCGCGCGCAGATACGCGCCGGTGACGATATCTTCAGTTTCCCTCATCTACAATTTACCGTATCGCAAAATGAGTCACGTGATATTGAACGTCTGCAGGGCGCCAAAATCATTCTTGCCGGCTCGGGTATGTCAGTCGGGGGTAGGGTACTCAGTCATGAATCAGACTTTCTACCGGATCCGAAAAATACGATCCTTCTCGTCGGGTATCAAACAGCCGGTTCTATCGGCAGAAAACTGGCTGATGGCGCCAAAAAAGTTGAGATTCATGGACAGACCATCAAGGTCAAGGCGCACATCGAAACCATCTATGGCTATTCCGCGCACAAAGACAGCGATCATCTTGTCGAATTCATCGCAACGGCCACGGATCGTCTCAAAAAAGTCTTTGTGGTCATGGGGGAGCCGAAAGCGGCGATGCATCTGGCTCAGCGGGTCAACGATGAGTTGGGTAAGAAGGGCATGGTGCCTGAAAGGGAGAAGGAGTATTTTCTAGAATAAAAAAGCCCGCATCTCTGCGGGGTGATGGGTCTGTACTTCGTGAA
>CAYZZN010000024.1:3032-8432 GCA_964483165.1 uncultured Candidatus Saccharibacteria bacterium | reverse complement strand
ACACCCGTTCCCATTCCGAACACGGCAGTTAAACGTAGTTGCGGCGATGATAGTCTTAACGGCGAAAGTAGCTTGCTGCCAGAACAGAGGATTTAATCACACCACCTGCGCGTGGTATACTAAACGGGTCGAAAACCCGTTATTTTTATTATATCTATTACTATGGAACCTACCCAAACGCCCGTTTCGCAGCCTATTCCGACCCCGTCACCTGCACCTACTCTGGTACTCACCGGCCCCGTTGAACTCTTCAGTTCTTCATGGAAGTTTTTCAAGCAACACGCCAAGACGCTCATCCCTATCGTCATACTTCCGTCCATCATCTCCTTTATTTCGCTCCTCTTTATCACCTCTGGTTCAGGACTCGCGATACTAGGCTTGATACTCACTATCGCCGCAGTCATTGTGAGTATTGCCATGCAGCCGGCCGCGGTCGATGCTGTCCAGCGTCTCGGAGCTGATCCTGCCGCGCTCCTCACTGTGCAAGGTCAGTACAAGACCGGTTTCAAGTATTTTTGGCCATTGGTACTTGCCATCATCATTCAGTTATTCGTCGTACTTGGTTCGACTGTCGTGTTTATTATTCCCGGTATTATCATGAGTGTGTACGTGAGTCTGTATATATTCGCGCTGATCGTCGATAACAAGAGAGGCTTTGCCGCTCTGATCGAGAGCTACACCTTGGTCAAGGGACGTTGGTGGGGTGTGCTCGGCCGCATGCTGTTCCTCGCCCTCATCTATGTTGTTGCCGCTTTTGTTATGGTTGGTATCACATTCCTGATCAACACCATATTCGGATTTGGGTCTACATCAAGTGGACAGGGTATTGTATCGTCACTACTCAATCTACTCATGAATGCGATTATGGGTCCAGTTACACTCATCTATGTCTACAAGCTTTATGTGTCCCTCAAGAGTACTCGTCGGGCTGATACAGTGCCTGGCGCGTTCAAGAAGTGGCTCATCGCCTCGATATGCGTGGGAGTTTTGGCTGTCATTACTCTTCCGATCGTCGGCGGTATCCTCGCGGTCAGATTCGCCAAGAGTTTTTCAGCAAATATGGCTCAACAGCAACAGATTATTGATGCACTGAGTCAGCAAGCATCTACCACGATTCCTAATTAGCACCATCCCCATCATCCTATGTCTAGTTGGTCCAAGCGTCGCAAATCAGTGTATCTCATCGTTATCGCCGTCATACTGATCGGTGCGGTGATCGTTCCTGCCTATTTGTTGTTCTATCATCCGCCAACTTGTTCTGATGGTATACGTAACGGCAGTGAACAAGGGGTGGATTGCGGCGGGGCGTGCGAGCGTCTCTGTCAGAATTCATTCTTGTCTCCATCGCTGGCTTGGACTCGCTTCGAAGAAGTTGCCCCCAGTCTCTACAACGTCGCGGCCTACATCATCAATCCCAACACCGAAGGGGAGGCGGTGAATGTGCCGTACCATCTTTCTCTGTATGATGACCGAGGCGTGCTCATCACTGATACCAATGGCGTAGTCACTTTGCCACCACATCGCAACGCCATCGCATTCCAGGGAGCGATCAATGTCGGTCAGCGCGTACCCGCCAAAGCACTCTTCGAATTCTTGGCCCCACCCAACTGGCACAAACGTTCAGATCCGCTCTCAGCTGTTGTGGTTGGCGACAAAAGTTATGTAGAAGAGGAGTCGGGCTCATCTCTCACGGTGACCCTCAAGAATACCAGCGTCTACGCACTCCCCAAGATTGCGGTCTATGCCGTGCTGTATGACAAGGATGGCAACGCACTTGGATTTTCCAAAACATATATTGACGAGATACCTCCGAAGGGGAATGGACTCGCGCCATTCACGTGGCCACTCAGTAGGAACGGGAAGGTTATTTCGATAGAGATTTTGCCGGTGCAGGAATAAGTACATGAATGATTCATTCCGCCTTGGCGGGATGGATTTTTCACTGTACACTGCGGCATATGGATAACCTTCCGCTGACTTCGAATTCCTCATACGAACTCCGTCGCGTCGGCCGGCGCGGCATGGATTGGTGGCTTCTCGGCGCGACCATACCCATCTTGGTGGCCGGACTCATGACTATGTTCTCGTTTACGGGTGACAACTCCTTCGCGAGTCATCAGTTCGTGTGGATACTGGTCGCGCTGGCGGCATTCTTCGCCGTGAGCTTCATTGACATGAGATTCTTGCGTTCAACATGGGTTTCGGTGGCGGCATTTTCGCTGGCACTGGTATTGCTCGGGGCACTCTTCCTAGTTGGTCAGGTGACTCGTGGTACGCAGAGTTGGTTTGATTTCGGCAGTTTCTCATTCCAGCCATCTGACCTGGCCAAACTCGCTATCATCCTTATTCTGGCCAAATATTTCTCCCGCCGGCATATCGAGATTGCCAATGTGCGCCATATCCTCATTTCGGGAATGTACGCATTCGTTCTGTTTGCGCTCACACTCGCGACCCCTGACCTGGGTTCAGCCATGATCATCTTCTTCATCTGGCTGGGTATGGTGGCGGTTTCGGGCATCTCAAAAAAGCACCTGTTTGCAATGATCGGCATAGGCTTGCTCACGTTCATTTTATTGTGGAGTTTTGCATTCAAGGAATATCAGAAGGATCGTATCAGGAACTTCATCGATCCTTTGGCCGACATTCACGGTGCAGGGTATAACGCCTACCAATCCACTGTGGCGGTGGGTTCTGGCCAAATTTGGGGCAAAGGTCTCGGGTACGGTACGCAGTCCCGTCTCAAATTCTTGCCTGAATACCAAACTGACTTTATTTTCGCGGCTTTTGCCGAAGAATGGGGATTCGCGGGAGTCATCATTCTCTTTGGTCTGTACGGCATCATTATTTGGCGCATCATCGTGAATGCCATGAATGGCGCCACCAATTTCGAGATATTATTTGGCGCCGGTGTGGCCGTGTTCTTCATCGTGCATATTGCCGTGAATGTGGGCATGAATATGCATCTCCTGCCGGTGACTGGCACACCATTGCCATTCATGAGTTATGGCGGTACGCATCTCATGACCGAATTCGTAGCTCTCGGAATCCTCATGGCCATGCGTCGATACTCACGTTCCGCCCACAAAGATGCGGTCAAGAATGAGTTTATCGGGCCGCAGTAGGGGAATAAGGCAACTGCTCCCACATACTTTCAAATAACTGTTTATGAGTTTCGGCGAACTGTGCGTTCTCGACAACAAATAACGTGTTATCAAGTCGCGGCGAAATGAATGCCACGAATGATTCAGTAATTATTTCAGTGAATGCTAACGTGCGTGAAGCAGGCAAGAATCTCGACTGCCTATTTTCCTGTGAATCTTTGGCGACGATGGAGCGTGCGTAGGTCGAGTCGACGATTATTTGTTTACTTTTGATATTTTTGGCGCGTTTGGTGCGGATAATGTGATCAATGATATATTTCTCCTTCACAAAGTCGAGAAAATTTGTGCCGCCGGTCACGATGCGGAATTCTTTGGCGGGGGAGGCGAATACCATGTCCCATATCTTCTTGAATCCTTTGGGGCCATAGAGAAAATAGATATGAGGCTTGCGGAATGTGCCTTGAAGGGGAGTACCGAGCTTCTCAACCTCTTCTTCATCTTTCTCCAGTTGTTGTCGGGCTCGCTTGAGAAGAGTGGCTGGCAATTCAGGAACATAGCGGACCTTCTTTTCTCGTTGCACCTGAAAGAGCGCGCCGGAATCGAGTAATTCTTCGAGCACGTAATACAGGGAAGTACGTTTTACCCCGCTCGCGTGTGCCAATTCCTGCACGCTGCATTCGCCCAGACCTACTGCTGCAAGGTAGGCCTTGGCGGCCTTGTCGCCGAAACCCATATGTCTGATGAGGCGCTGGTGTTCGAGGTTCATAACGAGAGCTTAACACGGGCCTGGATTTCTGTCGAACTTTTCGACAGAATATATTGTGACAATCCGTTTCCGGAGGTAAGGTAGTATCAGAAAGGGATAGGCCGTAGATGCAGAAAGCATCGCGGCATATCGGAAAGATCTATGAAAACACAGATTGATACAACCACTGAAGTCTATGTAGGCGGCTGTTCAGGCTCGTTTGCCCCTCAGGCGCAGCGTATTCTGCCGCCGGGCGAAGATGAGTCTGATATCATCATGCGCCCCGTATCGCGTTCCGTATTCGGATCGCACACCACGTCGATTGCCGTTCTCATCGGCAAGACAGGGGTGATATTCGACAATGGGACAGGTGTTGCTCAAGCAGCCGAGTTCCTCAAGGCTCGCGGCGCAAACGCTGTCTATATCTTCAACACGCATTACCATCATGACCATATCGGCGGCATGGTAGCCAATCCATTCTTGCTCTTCGGAGCCAGTATCGTGAAGGGCATCTATGGGCCCCAGCTCGGAAATGCCGATTTTGCTTCCGTGTTGAAAACGCAGTATGCCGAACCATACTGGCCCATCAGTCCGGAGAAATGCAAGATCACCCTACCGTTGTTCTCGTTCATCCCCGGTGAGACCATCCCCATCCTTGGTGGTTTGAAGACACTCATGCTCAACCATGCGGGCGGATGTGCGGCATATCGCCTCAAGACCCCGGCAGGTGATATCGTCATCGCCACGGACAATGAACTCTCCACTCCTGAAATTCAGCGCCAGTGTGCTGATTTCTTCGCTGGAGCAAAGCTTGTCTATATCGATGTGCAGTATCGCAACGATGAATATGACGGCAAGACGGTGATCGGTCCGGGTAATACCATCACGTCACGCAGAACGTGGGGACATTCCACGCCGCAGATGGTAATACAGACCTATGAGCAGATTGTTACTGCTCCCGAGCTGACGTTGGTCGGACATCACGATCCACGCCGTTCAGACGAAGATCTGTTCACCTTCGAGAAGGAAATGAAGGAACGTCTCCGCCACCTCGGTACGAAGGTTCGCTTTGCCAGGGAGTGCATGTTGATCAAGCTCAAGAAGACTGTGGTCAAGAGACAGAGAGCATTCGCAGTTGTCTGACATCCAGGCACGTAGCTTCACACCCGTACGACATCGTGTCGTGCGGGTTTTTTGACTTTTAAATAATGAAGTGGTAGCGTTTTGGTAGAACTTCAACAAAAGGGATTTTGAACATGAAAAACGACATACAGTTTAGAAAGAACGCACAGTCTGCGCTTCTCTCGACGTTAACCGGGTGTGTGGTCTTGGTGGGCGGAATGGTTGTGTCATTGGCAACAGCAAGGCTCTATGTGTCCACGCACTTTTTTATGTGGGCTTCATTAACACTATGGGTCGTAATGCTGGGTACCTTCATCATCTCGATCGGCATGCCGTCACGGCCACTCAAGAAGACTCTTGCGACTAATCTGCCCACGACAATCTTCGCTACGCTGATGATTCTTGCTCTCGGCATCTTACTCGCATATAAAA
>CAYZZN010000024.1:0-2932 GCA_964483165.1 uncultured Candidatus Saccharibacteria bacterium | reverse complement strand
ACAATCTTCGCTACGCTGATGATTCTTGCTCTCGGCATCTTACTCGCATATAAAACTCCATTCCCAACCGCAACTGCGTATCTTCTGATAGCTGTTGCGGTAATGTGGACATTCTGGTTTTGTATGAGCTGCATCATGGTACTCGGCGGGAAGGTGGGTGATCTGATTGAACAATCATATCTACGTTCTCGTGCTCCGTTGCGCACGGAAGATCCAGGTTGAGGATTTCGCTTCACTGCCACCCCGGCTCGGTCTGACAAGACGGAATTTGATCCCGACAAAACCGAGCACAAGTAAGTTTCGTACAGCCTCTGACCACATCGGTCGGAGGTTTTTTTTATTCCTGTTCTTTCTTCGTATCGTACAACTTACCAACCTGACCAATCATTTTTTCCAATGAAAACTCCTTGAGTATGCGCTCTTTGAGTGTCGCTCCGTATTTTCTACGTTCATCAGGATGCTCAATCATGAAAGAGAGCGCATGCGCCAATTCACGGATATTTTTTGGCTGTACGAGCACACCGGATTTCATATCTTCAACAATTTCCGGAATACCGCCGACGGTGGTGGCAACAACGGGGAGTGAAGCGGAACCGGCTTCCAAGATGGCGTAGGGAAGTCCTTCTTTGAGCGACGGGAGTACGAACACATTGAATGCCTTCAAATATTCCGCGGCGCGATCCATATACCCAGCGAGGAATACGTTCCGTTCCAGTTTCTTTTCTTTGATGAGTAAATGCAGGGAAGACAATTCCTGGCCGTCACCGATGATCACCAAGATACTGTGTGGATACTGCGCGTGTACCTGCACGAAAGCATTGATGAGGTAGGGGAGGCCTTTGTTGGGGTGAAGTTCGGCGATAGTTCCGATCACGACTTTTTTTGTGTAATCGACGTACGACATGCCGATCTGTTTTGCAATGGCCTGCTTGGCGCCTTCGATGGAGAGGAGTACGGGCGGTCGGATGCCGAGCGGAATGAGCCGGAGTTTGTTTTTTATTCCGGGGAATTGGAGCGCTTGTCCATATTCACGTTCTGACAAGAGGACAGTGGTGTGACAGAACAGCATGGTGAGCCATGAGAAAAAACATATTACGATTTTTTGAAACAATGAACGGTCTTCGTTGAATGACCAGCCATGCACGGTATAGATGATTGATTTCACTCCGAGAACACGTCCCGCAACTGATCCCAACCCTGCGGCCTTAGGGCTATGGACGTGGAGTATGTCAGGGCGTCGATGACGAATGACGGTCATGATCTCCTTCAATGACCCTACGTCTTTGCCGGTAGAAATATCTCGACCAAGGGTGGCGATAGAGTGGGTGTATATTCCTGCGGTTTCGAGTTTGGTCCTGAGGGTACCGTCTCCTCCAAGGGCGACGGCGACTTCGTGCCCCTGGTCGCGCATGGCCACTGCAAGGTCATAGACATGGCGCTGGGCGCCGCCCCAGTTGGATTTGGTGATGAGGTAGAGTATCTTCATTGCCATTAAAGCTAGCAAAAATAAGGGGTTTTGTCATGGTGAGGCGTAGCGACACAGCAATCCCTTGAGGTAACCATATATTCGTGGTAGCGTTTGAAACATGACTCCAGTCGCTCGAACACGCGGAATCCTGTTCCTCATCGTAGGCGACCTCCTTGCCTATGTATTTTCCCTCATCCTCACGCTCACCATTCGTTATGGCGAGATTCCGGGGCGCAACTTGTTCATGCTCCACATCCCCTCATTTGCGCTCTTGTTCGTTCTATTTCTTCTCGTGAGTTTCAGTGCCGGTCTCTACGATAAGCAGGCGGCAATAATTCGTGGACGCATTCAAGGTATGCTCATCCGTGTGCAAGTGGTCAACCTGTTTATCGGTACGGCGTTTTTCTATCTGGCTCCAGTTGGTATCGCGCCCAAGGCGAATTTGCTCATCTATATTGTTATTTCAACTCTCCTCTTGTTCGTCTGGCGAGGCATCATGTTTCCGGTGGTCACTGTGTCCCGTCGTCAGTTGGTTATTCTGGTCGGTGAAGGGGCTGATATCGATGATCTGCATGAAGAGATCAATACTACTGCGCGCTATAGTCTGTCATTCAAGCAACGCATCTATCCGAAATCGAGCGTCGCCGATACAGTCAGTGAGATTGCCGCCGCGGTCAATCAGTCCAACTGTTCAATAATTGTCGCCGATCTCCATGACACGCGCATTGAAGCCGCTATGCCATTTCTGTATTCGCTCATCTTTTCGGGTGTGCAGATCATGGACGCAAGCAAACTCTACGAATCAGTATTCGATCGCATTCCGCTTTCGATGGTGGGGAAGCGCTGGTTGGTGGAAAATTCCGCCACTGCTCTCGGTAGCAGACGCATGTATGACGTGCTCAAACGTATTATGGACATTGTGATCGCGTCCGTTGTCGGAGTCGTCTCGCTCGTAGTCTATCCGTTCGTGTATTTTTCCATCAAGTCTGAAGACCGCGGCGATCTATTCATATCTCAGCAACGTGTCGGCAAGAATGGAAAACATATTCGCATCGCCAAGTTTCGTAGCATGACAGCTGATGATGGCGGCAACTATACTGCCAACGACGGTAAAACCAATCTGAGAGTTACTCGTATCGGCAAACTGATACGCTATACCCGTATCGATGAATTGCCGCAGCTCTGGAGCGTCATTAAGGGCGATCAGTCACTTATTGGTCCTCGCCCAGAATTGCCAGCTCTCGTGAATGTCTATGAAAAGGAAATACCGTATTACAACGCCCGCCATTTGGTGAAGCCGGGACTTTCGGGGTGGGCGCAAATATCTCATCAGGCGCATCCTCACCATGCAGTGGCGGTGAATGATACACGCGACAAGTTGTCATACGATCTCTATTACATCAAGAATCGGTCACTCGCGCTCGATATCAGGATTGCGCTGCAGACGGCCAAAGCGTTGTTTTC
>CAYZZN010000023.1:0-8532 GCA_964483165.1 uncultured Candidatus Saccharibacteria bacterium | reverse complement strand
TACATTGCGAGCGCGACGGCGCGAGCACTAGGAATTTTTCAGCAGAAAAATATCCGCGTATCCGAATCACACACCTTCTCCTTGCCTTACAACCCCCTCACCGCCCTCACAAACTTCTCACCACGTTCTTTCTTGGTACCCTCGGTACCACCGGCATCAAAGCCGGGACTGAAGAGTACTCGATCACCTTTTTGCGCATATTCAGACGCAGTGCGGACCGCATCGTCGATAGATGACCTCGAATAGACCGTCAAACCTTCAATAGTCTGGAATGTCGAGCGCTGACGGATGGTTCCACTGCCGGGAATACTGATGAGCGTATGCACGTATCGCGGCAGTTCTGAATACAAGGTGCGATATTCATGACCGGCGTCCGATCCACCAAAGATGAGGACCACATTTCTATTCTCCGAAAGTGACGTAATACCCGCCAAAGTCGCGTCGGGTGTCATCGACATGGCGTCATTATAGAATTCAATATTCTTGACCTTCTTGATGAGCTCAAGCCTGCCTTTGAGTGCTTTCCAATCACCGAGAATATGTCGCGCCGTGTCATCATCTACTTTGAAGAGACGCGCGGCCTGGAGCGCCAGTGCGGCATTGTGACGATCATGCGATCCACGTCCTTGGAATCCCCAATCCGCCGGAATAATAGCGGGCTTGGTACGAAGCATCTTGGCGCGTGGCTGGAATTTCATCAGACGCGTTGCGTCGATAACTTCGTCAGACGCTACGATAAAGTTGTTATACGTTTGGTACGCCAGAATCTCAAACGGCGAGGACAGGTAGGAATTCTTGGCGGGAATAGTCGTGAAGATGGCAACGTGCGGACTGATACGCATGGCCGCCAATTCCGGCAGAATGGTATCGACAATGCGCATCAGGACGATATCTCCGCTCTTGACCTTTTTGAGGTGCGACAGAATACCGTCTTCGGACTCAGGATCGATCATGAATAATCCTTGCGTCTCATACTCCTCACATACTTTTTCGAGAAGTGGGCCGAGAATAGAAATCACGGTGGATTTTCCACACACGCCAATAACACCCACCAGCGTGACCGGTGGTGCTAAACGGAAGAACAAGGTTTCAGGATATTCTATAGGAATGACCACCCCGTCATTTTTTCTCCTGTCCTCATTCTGAGCGTAGACTTCTTTCAAGAATGAAGAATCGCGGGGATATTCATGGGACAGGATGATGATATCCATATCGAGCAGATCCTCGGGAGGGATGGAGCCGCAGACGTAGTTAGCGAGCCCTATGGAGCGAAGAAAGACGAGATGACTCTTGAGGCGCGCTTCGCTTTTGAGGTCATAGATGGAGACCCAGGCGCCTGCCTTGATGAGATATTTGACGTCCTCGACCATTTCACCGTGCATACCAAGCCCAATGACGGCCACCCGTTTTCCCTTGAAATAGTCGCGTTGTGCCATGCCACCTAGTGTACGGCAAAATTCGACAGCTCGCAAAGGTTTTAGAGTGCGGAAATTTTAGCGACGATCTTCTTGACCTTGATCATCTCCTGTAACAACGCCAATAACTTCAATTCATCATCCGGTTTGATGTCTGATTCGGTCACAAACAGCGATACCTTCTTCATGAATACCACATAAATATCGTTGAAGTACTGATTGATGATTTTTTGTTCCTGTTCGTTGTAGACGGATTCTAGGTGGTGCTTGGTGCTTCGTGGACGATCCATAACTCTCAATAATGCTTCTGGTCTATGTATTCCATCATAGACGACTGATTCATGGTGAAGAATCCCGTCGAGGGATGGTGACACGATCTGATACTCTCTCATGGTAGTGACGTTAGTACTCCGCATTTACACTGGCAAATGCGTCCTTGGTGATGATGACATGATCGAGCACGCGGATGCCCAGGATCTTCCCTGCCTGGACCAGCTGACGTGTAATCTCGATATCTTGAGCGCTCGGGGTGACTTCTCCGGATGGATGATTGTGCGCGAGGATGACGGCTGCAGCATTGCATTCGACGCCGAGCCTGAAAACTTCTCGTGGATGGATAATGCTCGTATTCATGGTGCCAATCGATATGACTTCGTCGCGGACGATGCGGTTGTGCGTATTCAAATACAAGCCGCGCAAATGTTCTTTGGACAAATTTCTCATATCCTGCAGATACTCATATACATCCTGAGCGGTGCGGATCGTAGTGAAGCCATTATGATTCTTGTCATAATAACGCTTGCCGAGCTCGCCCACCGCCACAATCTGGAGCGCTTTGACCATCGGTATGTCCATCTCTTCGGCCAACTGCTTGGCGTCACGCGATGCCAAGATGCTCCGCTCGCCATAATCGCGAATAATGCGATCGGCCATCTGGACAACATCTTCCTTGGTCGTGCCAGTCACCAATACTACCGACAACAACTCACGCACGGTTAAAGCCTCCGGTCCCTGGGACAAGAGTTTCTCCCGCGGCTTCTCTTCCGAAGGCAGGTCTCGCAACAAGAGTGGATACTCGTGCGAGCTCCGGTCGAGAATGAGCGTAGTATCAGGAATGATGTACATGCTCTTCTGCATGCGTATAAGTATAACGTAAAGGGAACAGGAAGCAAGAAAACACATCGATGAAGATACCTCGCGGAGCGGCTTGGCCGCGAGCGTAGCAATTTTTCAGCAGAAAAATATGCGTGGTATCTGAATCCGATGTGTTTTCCTGCTTCCCTTCACCTAAGCTTATAACGTATCAATCCTCATCACGTTCGTTTCTGCCGATTCGCCGAACGGCATTCCTGCCACTGAAACTATACGATCACCCTTCTTGATGAGTTTCTGTTTGATCATAGTATCACGGACTTTCTTGAGCACTTCGCCTATACTCTTGAATGTGGGAGCAACCATAGGAAAAGTACCGAACACCAGCGTCAATTTGTTGGCGTGCTCAGGCGTATCAGTGAGTGCCAAAAGAGTCTCGGCGGGACGGTAGCGGGCAATCATGCGTGCGGTGCGACCGGAACGAGTGAGCGCGACGATGAGTGACGCATCGACATCGTGGGCGGCACGAACCGCTGATTGTGATACAACGTCGGTGATACCGTGTGATTCGTCATGCTCGGTTATACGATCCCGAGTATACACTTCACGTTCAACACGAAGCGCCGTGCGTGTCATGACTTTGACCGCCTCTACAGGGAAATCGCCCAGTGTCGTCTCTTCGGAAAGCATGATAGCGTCGGTGCCGTCAATGATGGCATTGGCGATATCGGAAACTTCCGCACGTGTAGGTATCGGACTCTTGATCATGGATTCGAGCATCTGCGTGGCAGTGATAACGGGCTTGCCCACAGCGTTACACTTGGCAATGATGTGTTTTTGCACCATAGGAACATCTTCAGCAGGAATCTCAATGGCAAGGTCGCCACGGGCAACCATGATACCGTCAGAGAGTGCGATGATCTCGTCAATATTCTCGACAGCCTGAGGTGTCTCAATCTTGGAGATGATATGCGCGTCGGATTTGGCCTTATCGAGAATCTGACGGAGTTCTTTGACATCAGACGGACGTCGCACAAATGAAAGTGCCACGAAATCAACTTTGTTCTTGATGCCAAACTCAACGTCCTTCTTGTCCTTGGGCGTCAATGAACTGATAGAGAGATCGGCATCGGGAACATTCACGCCCTTCTTATCCTTAAGTTCACCACCAACAATGACTTTGCAGACAATATCAGTACCTTTGATCTTGATGATCTCTAGACGCTTGCGACCATCTTGGATAAGGATAGTGCCGCCTACTTTGACTTCCTTGGGGAGGAGGGGGTAGTTGATGTGAACACGCTCTGAGTTCCCTTCAACCTCTTTGGTCGTGAGCGTGAATGTTTGGCCGGGCTTCAAGGTGATCATACCGTCCTTGAACTTACCGATGCGGATTTTGGGCCCTGCTAGATCCTGGAGCATGCCGACAGGGGTCTTGGTCGCGGCGATAACCTGCTTCAAGTTATCTACGCGATTTTGCTGTTCGGCAAAATCGCCATGCGAGAAGTTCATGCGCATGACATTCATACCGTTATTGACGAGTTCAGTAAGTTTTTCGATGCTTTCCGTAGCTGGGCCGATAGTGCATACAATCTTGGTCTTCTTTCCGAGGTTCATTTGAAGGGTATTTTAGCTGTTTTTTATAAATAAAATGAGTGCATACTGTAGCACGAATACGCCGATCCTGCAAAATCGAACCGCCAAAGCTTGAACTCCTCTAGAAATTTCTTTCGACAAACGCCCTCGTGACCGGCCCAAAGAATCCCACGGCGGGAGAAATGTTGTTGGCAATTTGGAAACGGATAAGGGCCGCGCGCGTCAAACCACCGAAGAGGCCCGTCTCATGTCCGACAGATCCCGGACCATCTGACACCAACACATAGCCGTGCGTATTGAGATACTCCTGTAGTGCTCGAACATCAGCTCCTGAGGCGCCAATATCGAGGTCACGAGTAAACAATGTTGACGTGGGTTGAGATGTCTGTGTCTCCTGACGTGCACGCGCGAGCCCTATCACCGCATCTCGCGTCAACGACCCAAAATATCCCGTATCATATCCGATAGCCAAAAATCCTTGAGCGATCAAGAATACCTGCAAGGCCTTGATATGGTCACCGTATGCGCCGAAGGAAGCACCAGTGAGCAGGCCCTGCAATCGTAGAGCTACAGGATCAACACCTGAGACCGGCACGGCACCTGGAGACGTTGGTTGTTCAGATGTTACCGATGTTGAGATGACTGTAGTTGAAGATCGTGAACTCCCCCCTCGATTTCGTGATGGTACCGACGAGGTTGTCGCGCTCACTTCGGAGCTGTGTGCTGAATAATTGTTATTTTCATCATACGACACGACTGTAAACACATATTCTGTTTCAGCCTCCAGGTCAGTAACAGAATAAAACGTATCGGTAGTCGTTGCTACCGCTGTACCACCACGATATACGACATATCCAACGAGGCCACTCGGGTCACCGCTGTTCGTCCCGAGGTCCGTCGAAGTTGCCCATGAGACCGAGATTGCTGACGTTGAAACTGTCGAGGCTTCCACGTCGACTGGGATGGTCGGCGCAGCCACGTCGACGATGTCCGTAATGGTGTATTCAAACGTATCCACGGCGGTATCCTCCCCGTCCGAAACTTCCACCGTGATGGTAACTGCTCCGATCTGATGCGCCACCGGCCTTACTTCCAGAAAGCGTATGCCATCAGATACACCGCTCACCACGATACTATCGTCAGTTACCAGATCCTGATCTGACGATGATGTGGTGATGGTAAGCTCAGTCGAAAGCGTCTCAGCGTCGCCCACCATAAATTCGATCGGCGTGGAAGGTGCATTGATATAACCGTAGGTATCATCAATATCGGAGATGGTCGGACTCTCGTTGACGGGGTTCAAAACGGATACCGTCAACTCATCATATGCCGACAACAGACCGTCGTTGGCTGTGAGACGTAGCGTATAGACACCGCTCGAAGCAAAGACCGCGTCAGTCGAAGAACTCGTGGTCGCGGTAAAATACATACCCACTGAAGGCTCCGAACTCCAGAGCACTGTGTAGTCCGTATCAGGCAAACCATCGTCGCTCACATCAGGATCCAGCGCCACAGTATCTTCGGGCAAAGTGACCTCGACATTGGCGCCCACATCCACCAACGGTGCTTCGTTGGTCGAGACGATGCCACCCGTCTCGCTCACGAGCCCCTGGCTCAGGTTGTAATAACTGCCACTCGGTGTCTCCTCGAGTTTGACCGCGCGCACCATATAGGCATACATACCTGTCGGTAGATATTCCTCGAACGTCGTGTCTTCGATGATATCGTCAGAAACACGGACAAATGGCCCTTCGGAGCTTTCAGCGCGATATACATGGTACCCGAGAACATCAGGATCAGGCGATGATTCCCATTCGAGCGAAACAGTGCTGTCACTATCGCTGATCTCGAGATCTGTAGGCGGCAAGACCACATCCTGGCGCAAGGTCGGATCTCCCATAAGCGCGACATGGATCTGTCCTGAGCCGGCGTTGATGTTGCGATACGGCCCGCTCGCCGAGATGTTGTTGTTCTGACTGATCAACGCGCCGTACCCCACGGTCTCGCCAAGCGCCATGTGATGGAAGAACCAATTGGGTCTTCCTGCCCATACTGACGTGAGACCATACCCGGCGCCCGCCAGCGGTGCGCGCAAGAAATTATTTGGGCTATCCCAATCGCCAAAATAGCTGCCGAACAGCATATTGAACACGCCATATGTCGGAGCCGATGCATAATCTGACGTCTGTCCAATGCCGCTCGCGCTCGTGTAGCTCCCTCCTCCAGCTCCGTAAGTCCAGAGATAGCTTGCGTTCTTGATGGCAGCTATGAACCCGCTCGCCGTCTCCGTCAAGTTGGCTCCACCAAGAAGCGGTGTCATGTTCTTCCACCCGCTCTGTGCAAAGGCAGAACCGGATGATACGCCGAAATTATCGCTGATCAGACCATTCCTGTCCGCAGTAAAATCCCCGTGACGGTATTCGTGGTCTCTGGCCAGATATCGACGGAGAAGTTCAGTCTCGCTGCCGAATCCCGAAAACGCACTCATATTCGACAAGTCGATGCGTCCAACCTGCAACTCCATGTAGCTCGGCAACCTACTCTGGTCAAATTTGCCGTCTCCTGGAGTATTCTGATTGCGGACTTCAGACGCAACCGTTGAGGTTATAGTCGAATCCGTCCAGACTCCATCCATTTCGCCATAATATACATCGGCAGGCCATGCACCGCGGTGCGTCGGACTATGTCCATCAGGCACAATCTCACCGGAATACGGTACTGGCACATGCCCCACAAGTAACACAGCTTTTACATTGGCAGGATCCTCCTCGTAGTCATCAATTATAAGCTCTTTAACCTCAGTGACGTCATCATCACGTCCGACATCATGGCGGTTGACCATCCACCCATCACCAATGAGATCCGACTCGAGGGTGCTCAGCTCGTCAGAGAGGTCATCGCTCATACTATCGTCGACAATGAGGACGAGGGTTCCCCGCGATTCCGTGAACGGAACTTCTATCCCTGCGTAAATATAACCGTATCCCGATGAAGCTGGCGCGCTCTTTTTTATCTGGTACTCATATGTGCTGCCGACCGCCACGTTCATATCGGTCCACGTGTGCACCGATCCGGAGAGCGTGGCGAGCGCTGTTCCCCATGATTGCGAAGATTTCGACTTACGAAAGATTGTGTAGCTGGACACGCTTTCGATAGACCCTTCTCCCCACTCAAGTTCAATCTCTGGAGGGGATTCCTGGATATGCGCTACGATGGGCACGAAGTAATTCTGAACACCGTTGGTGGGCAAGACAAATGTATCAGCCTGGGCGACGGAACAGAGAGAGAAACAGGCAAGAAAAAAGCCCACGAATCTGATCATTCCGTCGGCTTTTTTTCCATTCTTCATGGCTCAGATTATAGCATTTGAGCCATTCCCGCGCACCTTGAAATAATTCTAATCCGTGATTTTATTTTAATGCCCTTTATTTTAGATACCCTTAAGCACCGGGCGGTTGACTGGATACTTGTCAGGATCAATGGTGCGCAAGAAACATGCGCGACCTTCGTCATGGTTCCAGACATCTTCGATGCCGCCTCCCGGAGATGGATACGATACTGCCATGTCATACATCGGATATATGCCCCCACGACCACCAAACTCACCTCTACCCTTCAAGTCTTGCGAAGCCGTACCGAATGTAGCACAGAGCTCAAATACGACTCCTTTTGGCGTACTGGTAGCCGCGCCTTTGTTCATATATTCATACGCAACCTTGGTCTCGGGATCAGTTGGAACAATGGAACCGGAAAGCGGGTCATTGAGTTCTGCCAACGTCGCAGGCAATTTCTCCTTTTGTTGCCAATGATTGATGATCTGCCACTGGATAGTCTGAAGATCGGATATGCGCTGGCTATCAAAGCGGAGCGCGCGCTGATGAGCAGGTGATCCCACAGCGATGAAGCCAACAATGATAGCAGCCAGGGCAAAAATGACACCGAACCAGGCATTGGTACGACGCGCCATTTTGGAAAATCGGTGCGAGGTGTAGAGGCTGAAGAAATAGTATTTGCCAATAGCTCCAGCCACCAGAAGAACGACGATGACTTTGTAGACGAGACGTGAGGTTATCTCACCATTCAAGTAGGTATTGATGAGCGTGATGAGATCTCCACCCATCAAGATAACTGCGAGGAAGAGCGTCAGATAGATGCGCCATTTGCGGATCCACAGATCAGCCTTTTCCGGCATTCGGGAGATGTCGCGGTTGATGAGCCATTCCAACACATAGAGGATAGGAACGAGCACGATCAACATGGAGATGGGCCAAGCCACGGCATTGCCGTAGAAGTAGCCAGCGAGAGCGTCTGGAAAGTAGTAATTGATAACGCTGAACGACAAGTTGATAAGAGCGCCGGCGGCCACATAGAGGGCCACGGTTGCACCGAGGTGCAGAAAGAAGTCTTTGGGTGTTGTTTTGGTATTCAT
>CAYZZN010000022.1:0-8584 GCA_964483165.1 uncultured Candidatus Saccharibacteria bacterium | reverse complement strand
ATCCGCGCATTTTGCCGTTGATCTGCAGTACGATAGTGACTTCGCTTTCGATAACAAGCGAGGCGTCGTACGCAGGCCATGGTGAAAGATGAACAAATCCTTTGTTTCCAAGATTCGTCCATATCTCTTCAGCTACATGCGGAGCAAACGGAGCAAGTAACTGAATAAACTTCCCATAACTTGTACGGCTCACTGATTCTTGTCCTTCCAATTCATTGAGCGCAATCATGAGCGAACTTATCGCCGTGTTAAAACGCAGAGCCTCGATGTCGTCACTCACCTTCTTAATGGTTTTATGAATAATTTTCTGTTCAGACGTGTTCGATTGTTCCTGCGCAGAATCAACGACTTTTTCCTTGAGCTTCCACACACGTTCGATGAATCGTCGAACACCGGCGATATTGTTCGTATCCCAGGCGATGGGCTGGTCGAAAGGACCCATGAACATTTCATAGAGACGTAGGCTATCCGCGCCAACTGTCGCGATGATACTGTCAGGATTGATGACATTCCCGAGCGATTTGGACATCTTCACACCCCCTTCGGCAAGAATGAGTCCATGCGATGTTCTCTTCTGATACGGTTCACTGGTCGGAACCAATCCCAAGTCGAACAAGAATTTGTGCCAGAAACGCGAATACAATAAATGGAGAGTCGTATGTTCCATACCACCGTTGTACCAATCAACAGGGGTCCAATACTTCAAATTCTTCGGATCAGCGAACGCTTTCTTATTCCGAGGATCCGCATATCTCAAATAGTACCAGCTCGAACCGGCCCAATTGGGCATGGTGTCGGTCTCTCGCTTGGCCGAACAATCGGTATTGAAGAAGCGGTGAATGTCCTTGAATTCCTTGAGTATCTGTTTTTCCGCTAAAACTTCTCGTAATTTATCGTATCCATGCCATCCCCATGAACATCCGATAATATGGTCTTTGCCTAGAATAGTCTCGAGCTCGAACACGTCGGCCTTGGTGTCGGTAAAATAGTAGACATCCTTCACATCAACCTTCCAATCACGGCATACCTGTTCGACTTTCTCTTCCTTCGAATGATGATCCTCGAATCCCAGCACGTGCGTGAATTTCAAACCGGATTTCTGAGCCGCTGGAAGAACATATTGCACCGAACCCGAAGAAACGATGGCACACCTCGCATTCTTGAATTTCTTCACTTCCTTGATGAATCCATCGAACAACGGGAACTTCATTTCAGACAACTGCTTTCCAAAAGTCGCAGACCAATCATTTTTTCTTTGGATCTCCTGGGGCGACAATGAATGTCCGCGAACTTCGGTGGGCTTTTTATCGAAATGATCTCTGGTAATCCGGGCAACTTCCTCCACAGTAGGAGCGATGCCCATGTTGACCTTAACCACGTTGGAATTCTCCCACGTGTCCCCCAACACCCCGTCAAAATCAAAAATGAAATACTTCGGCTTGTTCTTATCCTCAATACACTGTGGACATTTCGTATTCACCCACTTGGAAATAGCGGCGAGTGGCGACTCACCTGTTTCGGTCGGCTTATAATTCTTGACCTTGGGTAGTTTGACAGGCAGATCCTTTTCGGGGACAGGTACGACACCGTGATATTCGCAGTGAACCACGGGTATCGGCTCGCCCCAGTAACGCTGTCGGGAGAACACCCAGTCACGGAGCTTGAATGTGGTGATCCATTTTCCACCCACAGATTCAGTAATCTCTTTTTTGACCGCTTCCGAATTCTTGCCATCGAATCTGCCGGAATTGATAAGGAGACCTTGTTCGGTCGAGGCATCATTGCCTCCCAAGAGCCGATGCATCCAGATATCGAGCTCGCCGCACTGCATGGTGTCCTTGCGAATATCCTTGACGTCCAACCAGATCGGTTCGTGTTTTTCGCGTTCTTCAGCCGACACCTCCTCATGCCCACCTTCACCGAGCTCAAAATGGATAACCTGGAAATATGCGACGCGGTTCTCATCCTTGTGCGCGGCAAAAAACTCACTCTTGACCGGTCCACCCAGCACACGAATAAATTTCAAGTTTTTATAACCCGTTTCCTCGAATACTTCCCGACGAGCGGCCTCGACGATATCTTCTTCGTCTTCCACACCACCGACGATGAATGTCGTCCACGGCTGTTTCTTCCATTTGAGACACAGGATCTTTCCCGTCTGAGGGTCGGTGACAATAGCCTGGATAGACTTGCGTTCGATGGTCTTCTTTCCCTCTCGATGCGGATTTGTGTGGTCAATACGGATAGGCATGACAACTTCGCGTATGGGTAGATTATATTTCTTCGCAAATTCCCAGTCGCGAACGTCGTGTGCCGGTACTGCCATGACAGCTCCGGTTCCATAGTCGGCGAGCACGTAGTCCGCAATCCATACCGGAACTTTTTCATTGTTCGCTGGATTGATCACATTCACGCCTTTCAATTGAACCCCGGTCTTTTGTTTGGTTGCATCAGTACGTTCAATATCCGTGGCCTTTTTTGATGCGGCGACATAGGCATTTACCTCATCCATATTTTGAATGAGCGTCGACAGTTCTCGTACCAGAGAATGCTCGGGCGCAAGCACAACGTAAGTGACGCCAAATAAGGTATCCGGTCGAGTGGTGAATGCCTTTATTTCTTTTTCCGAACTTTCCACCTTGAATGTGATCTCCGCCCCCTCGCTCTTGCCGATCCAGTTTCGCTGCTGGATCTTGATACGTTCTAGAAAGTCGACGGTATCCAGATCTGTATCCAAACGCTCGGCATATTTGGTGATAGCCAGCATCCATTGTTCCTTGTCGCGCTTCTCCACCGGCGTGCCGCATCGTTCGCAACATCCGTTCACCACTTCTTCGTTGGCGAGCCCGATGAGATCCTTCGGACACCAATTGATGGTCATCTTCTTTTTGTACGCCAGACCTTTTTTGAAAAATTGCAGGAATATCCACTGCGTCCATTTGTAATAGGCGGGGTCGCTGGTCGCGAATTCTCGGGACCAATCAAATGAGAAACCGAGTGATTTGAGCTGACGACGGAATGTATCAGCCGTATCTTTGACTATCCTCTCGGGAAGCTTGCCTGTGCGTATCGCGTAATTTTCAATCGGAAGACCAAATGCATCATAGCCGATCGGATACAGAACATTGAATCCCTCGGTGCGTTTCTTGCGCGAAATAATATCGAGCGCCGTATAGCTACGAATATGGCCAACATGCAACCCCTCTCCCGAAAGAAACGGGAATTCGATCAATCCGTAGAATTTCTTTTTTGTCAGATCTTCTTTGACTCGAAATGACTTTTTTGACTCCCATCGCTTCTGCCATTTCTTCTCAATGGCTTTGTGATCGTAGGGGGATGCCTTTTTTGTCGCTTTCATCGCTTTCTTCATGGGTCAAATCATAGCTTAAAATCGATCGATTTACAAAAAAAGGCCGCCTCGTGAGAAGCGGCACTTGAGATGGGTGTGAACACAGACACACTAGCGTCCGAGCGAGCAGAACCACTTGCCGATGCGATACATGAACGCAAACAGGCACATAGTACGACGGGGTTTGTTCTCCTCATAGACGCGGAAATGAATCGGGGCGTTGGAAAAGCCGACGTCCCGTTGGAACGGGGTGCGACGACGCATAAGACATCATTTGGTTATGCACGCAAAGGTAATCGCGATCGCTATGGCCACAATGGTCCACAGAAAGGCGATCCCAGCGTAGCGTTGTTTCTTTCGAGCGGCGACATATTCCGCTTCGAAGTGAGTGAGCTTCGAATGCGGCCTTCTGACGTGGATACTATCCGACGGTGATTCGATCACGCGTCACCTCCGACTTTTTGCCGGAATCGGAGAAGCAACGAGACGGTGATCACTGCTACTAAGCAGACGATCATGAGGCCGAGCTTCGCACCTCCGATACATACGATACCGAGCTTGATCATACTTTCCTTTCCTTCTTATATGGGGTTTATTGTCAAAAAACGGCTGAAATCCGTGCCGTACAGGCCATGAATTCCAGGGAGTTTTATAGCATATTTAGGGGTGCTTGGGAAGGGGTGGTTTTTCTATATCTTAAACTCCATCACATCACCATCCTTCACCACATACTCCTTCCCCTCTGTCCTCAAAAGTCCTTTCTCTCGCGCAACACCAAATGAACCTGCTTCGATAAGCTTGTTCCACTCGATCACTTCCGCACGGATGAATTTATCCTTGAAATCACCATGAATAGCAGTACCTGCTTCCGGTGCAGTCCAACCACGAATGATAGTCCAGGCACGCGTTTCTTTTTCTCCTGTCGTAAAATACGTAATCAGATTTAACAATTCATAGCCCTTCTTGATCAGGTTATCGATACCATCATCTTTTGATCCCAGACCTTCACGGAGCTCCTGTTTTTCCTTGTCATCAATATCTTTGAGCTCATGCTCAATACCTGCATCAACGATGACCCACTTGGCATTCTGTTCTTTGAAGAAAGCGATCAATGCCTGATACCGCTCATCATTCAACTCGTCCAGATTTTTGCCTCCTGACTTCTTATTCAGCACATACATGAATGGCTTTGAGGTCAGCAAATGCAATGTCTTCACAAACGGGGCTTCGAATTCATCGGCAACAACAGTCGAGGCCAGCTTCCCTGCTTTCAGCGCCGCAATCATTTTCTCCACCAAGTTATTTTCGACGATGGCTTCCTTTTTGCCGGCCTTCACTTCACGCGCCAGACTTCCATGACGTTTCGTGACTGTCTGCAGATCAGCGAGAATGAGCTCAAGGTTGATGACTTCAATATCTTTGAGTGGATTGATCTTGCCGTCGACGTGGATGATGTTGTCATCTTCGAAAATGCGGACGACCTCGGCGATCGCATCCGTCTCGCGAATGTTAGTCAGAAATTGGTTGCCAAGACCTTCACCGTCAGATGCGCCTTTGACCAGACCAGCGATATCTACGAATTCTACGACTGCAGGAACAGTCTTTTGTGTTTTGGAGAATTCAGAAAGCTTCCAGAGGCGTTCATCAGGAACTGCAACCACGCCCACTGACGGATCGATGGTGGCAAATGGGTAGTTAGCGACAAGCACACTTTTGCGGGTAAGCGCATTAAAAAGCGTCGATTTGCCGACGTTGGGGAGACCGACGATACCTATAGAGAGGGACATGGGGGCAAGTGTACAACGAAACGTACAAAATTAAAAGTTTTTCAATATCTCTTAGGGAAAATTTGACAAAAATCTGTTTTCAATCTCGATTGTTAGGGGTTCTTGACGAAAAGTGTTTGCGGGTGTATCTTTCTCTTCACGCTCTGAGAGAGCATAGTTCTTTACAGATTTTGCGGGTCTAAGTTGGTTTGTTGACGCTAAGACCCTGTGAAGCCCAGGAATAAACATGACAGAAGACACGTTGCAAGACGAGTCCGAAGTTGTGGAGTGGGCCATTCATGAAAACCATCACGTAGGAGTTAAACGTAACAGCACTCTGAAAGATGGAGGAGAGAAGTCTCCCTTAAGAGGTGAATCCTAGATAAGGTGTTCACCAATAACTATCAGTGGAAGACTACTCGAGAATGTCCGCAAGGATGTTCAAAAGTGGGCTTGCATAGAACAGTGTTCAATCTTCTGCGCGAACCGGAGCGAGGATCACAATGCGTGTGATCATCCTCTAAACAGAATCAATACTAAAGGTGTGTAGCATCGCCTGGCCCTTCAGCCACGAGACGATGAGTTTGTCCTCAAAAAACAATCACCATTCACGAATATGCCGAGTGACGAAGCTTAACTGAATCGTCAATCGCTTCTCGAATTGTTCGTGTACTCCCTTCCACCCCCACCGGCAACGGTGGGTTTTTTATTACGCCTTTTATTTCCCCAACACCTCCCTCATATCCTCCTCATTCTCATTCATCACCGCCTTGGCGGCTTCTTGCTGTGACATACCAAGTTTCATTTTCTCTTGAATGGATCCAGCCATCTGCTTGAAGAAATCAGGATTCCGCTCGATCATCTCGAAAATCTTGTCGAGCTCGGCCTGAGGCACATCCTTCATCTGCTTTTTTATGAGTGCTTTGGTGAAAAAATTTAACATACTTTTTTATTTACCCTGAATCCCCTTCGGCTTCATCAGCGGGAACATCTGTGTTTCGCGGAGCGGCTTATCGACAAGAAATGCGAATAGGCGCTCGCCGAAACCGAAACCGCAAGTTGGTGGCATACCATGCTCAAGCATTTCGACGAATTCATGGTCAGGCATCATAGCTTCCGTGTCGCCCGTATCTATGAGTTTCTGCTGTTCAGCAAAGCGATCAGCCTGATCGATAGGATCATTGAGCTCAGAATAGCCTCGCCCGAGTTCGCTTCCTGCGATGATAGGTTGGAACATTTGTACTACCGGCTTACCGGACACACTTTTGGCGAGCGGCGCGACCAACAACGGGTGATTTATAAGAAATGCGGGGCCGGTAATATTCTTGCGGCAGTACTTCCACAGCGTGTCCGTAAGTCGTTCACGATTTGTTCCATCATAGGTGACTTTTAATGAATCGAGCTTTTTCATCATTTCCTTGTCGGAAGCCGAAGTAATATCAAGACCTGTCTGGCGCTCAATCTCTTCTGCGTAATCAATCTTTTTCCAATCATCTGCCAGATCAAAAGAGTGTCCGCGTGTAGTAAATGCGGTCGTACCGAAAACCTCCATCGCTATTTTCTGATAGAGCTCGCGGACCAATTTCATGCCATCGTTATAATCGGCATATGACCAATAAAATTCCATGTTAGTAAACTCCTGTGCATGTTCGGGGCTTGTACCTTCGTTACGATAGACACGGCCGATCTCGAATGTTTTCTGGAAACCTCCAGCCATGAGTCTTTTCTGCCAGAGTTCTCCTACAGAAATACGCAAAAATACATCCAAATCATAATCATTATGGTGCGTTTTAAACGGAGTTGCTTCCGCACCACCCGTAGTCGTCTCCAATGTGGGAGTTTCCACTTCCAAAAAGCCGTTATCGTTCATGAACTCACGCGTCACATTCCAGAATTTCGCTTTCTTGAGGAACAGATCGCGCAATTCAGGCGTCATGATGAAATCCAAATACCTCTTGCGGAATTTCTCATCAGGATCGGTGAGACCATGCCACTTTTCCGGCAGAGGCAAAAGAGACTTGGATGCCATGGTCCACGAAGTGACGAGGAGGCTCTGCTCTCCCCTTTGCGTGGTAAAACAAGTACCAGTAACGCTCACGATGTCACCGATATCCACTGCACTACTGAATAGTTCGAATAATGTTGCATCCAAGACGTCTTTCTTGATGACTGCCTGAAACGTAGCTTTACCGTCATCAAGTACCACGAATACAATCGCGCCCGCTCCACGGATAGCCATGATGCGACCGGCCAGATTGACCACCTTCTGGGTCTTTTCGTATTCTGCAAAATTGGCTTTTGCATCCTTGAGGCAATGGTCGCGAGGAACCTTGGGTGGATATGCTTCCATCCCCGCATTTTTGAGCAGTTCCAGTTTGGTGAGACGTATTGCGCGAAGTTCTTCGAGTGAAGCCATTGGCTTTGGGAAAATGTTACTTGATGACCATGATCTTATAGGTGATCACGCCCTTGGGAGTACTCACGCTGATAGAATGACCTTCCTTGTGTCCGAGAAGCGCAGAACCGAGCGGGGACATATTGGACACTTTGCCTTGATTCATGTCAGCTTCCTCTGAACCTACGATCTGGTACAGATATGACTTGTTGTCGCCTTCACGTTCGATACGAACCGTCGAACCGACGGTGACCATATCACTCCCGCCCTTGTCGGCAATGACCGCGTTCTTGAGCAGATTTTCTAGGCGACTAATACGATCCTCGACCTCAGCCTGCTCTTCGCGGGCCTGATGGTATTCGGCATTCTCGGAGAGGTCACCAAGTTTCTTGGCGTACTCGAGATGGTCCGCAACCTCCTTGCGCCGGTCCGTCTTCAAATGCTCAAGTTCTTTTTTGAGCTGTTCGAACTTCTCGGTGGTGAGATATTGGATATCGGTAGGCATAAATATAAAACACTTAGCTAGTAAGATGTGTAGGATTATAGCACGGAGAGGCTCAGCAAGGAACCCCGAGTCTATTTGAAATATTCAGGCGTATGTTCATTCATCCAATCCAGTTGCTGACGCATGGCGGCCGCCGCGCCGATCAGATTGTGCACTGAGCCTTTTTCGAGCATCACCACGAATGCGTACGTTGGATTTTCATAGGGCCAGAACCCGGTAATCCACGAGTTGACCTTGTCTTTGGTGACGCCAAGCTCGGCAGTACCTGATTTGCCGGCCACCTGAACATAGGGGACGTTCAAGGCCTTACTGGTACCTTCCGTCACGCTGAGTCGCATGCCTTCGCGGACGATCTGAAAACTTTTCGATGAAATACTTTCGATGACATGATCCGTCTTTGCTTGCTCATCTTTCACGATAGTGGGCACCAGGAGCGCACCGTTATTCGCCAATGCGGCGACAGAACGGACGATTTGGATGAGGGACACCTGGAATCCGTACTGACCGATGGCAGTGTGGTACGTGTTCCCCAGATACCAATCCTCATCGAATGTCAGTTTTTTCCATTC
>CAYZZN010000021.1:3867-8728 GCA_964483165.1 uncultured Candidatus Saccharibacteria bacterium | reverse complement strand
AGTGACAAAGAAGAGCGTAAAGAAGTTGGGATTGTAAATATATGGCAATCAGTGATATTTTGGCGCAACCAGGGGACAGTCAGGACTTTCTTGTAGAAATTCCCGCGGGAAATGCGTCGTATGTTCCGCAAGACATTCTCCTCAAAAGCAACGGCGCCATATTGTGCGCCGAAGTTCCCGCTGTAACTGGTGGAGGAGGGAATATATTCATTATGTCGGAATAGGGCATAGTATCCTACTACCGTGGAAAAAATAAAGGATTTCGTAGCCAAATTCTCTCCGTATCTTGAAGACATACGGAGAAGGGTATTGCAGACGGCGTTTGCGTTCGCGGTCTTTTTCGTACTCGGAATCGTGTTCACCAGTTCTATTCTCAAGTTTGTACTGGGATTCTTCGATATTCAAGATGTGATCATCTCAACCACTTCACCATTCCAGTTTGCCGATTTAGCTATCAATATCGGATTCATGGCTGGATTCATCGTCGCGTGCCCCCTGCTCGTATATCACCTCTTTTCGTTTCTCGGTCCGGCACTCACCAGCAAAGAAAAGAAATTGTTCGTATTCCTGGTTCCTGTAGCGGTGCTTTTGTTCGTTTTCGGCTTCTTGTATGGGTTTTCGATCATGTATTATGCCCTCATTTTACTGGCGCGGATCAACGTGAGCGTTGGGATACGCAATATATGGGATGTGGGCGTATTTCTGTCCCAAATTATCATGACCTCGACCTTGCTCGGACTGCTTTTCCAATTCCCAATCGTGTTCACGTTCGTCATAAAGACAGGCGTGATTGACGTAAAAACCCTCAAGAATAAGCGAGGGATCGCTATCCTCATGATATTCATTTTCACTTCTTTACTTCCCCCAACCGATGGGATATCATTAATAGCAATGTCACTACCGTTGATGCTCCTCTACGAGGCTACCATTTTTGTAAATTCAAAAATGGTGCATAGTACAGAAGGGTATAACGCTTAAATTATTATCAGTACTAATTAAAAATATATGTTTGGAAATATTGGGATGAAGGAAATCATAATCATCGCGGTCATACTTCTCATCCTGTTCGGTTCAAAGAAGATCCCAGAATTGTCAAAAAACTTGGTTGACGCGATCCGTCATTTGAGAGGCGCATTCAAGGATACACCTTCATCAGACACGAACGATAAAAAGCGTTCGTAGGTTACGGTCGTACCCGTTCTTTCGCTATCAACCACATAATGATCGTTCGCACATTTTCTATCTTCCATAGATCACTATTTATACCTATATCATTTTTGGTTCTTACCTTTGCTGTTCCTGTGGCGTATGCAGCATACGAGCGCTTCGCAACGGGCGACGCGGCGGTTATAGGAGAATTTGTTTATGATGATAATTTTGTAGCAACAACGACAGCAGGTTGCACTCTTACGGTCTATAATCCGAGCGGCTCATTGATCGTGAATGCGGCATCTATGACGGCTGATGCCAATGGGTGGACTCATTATAGCTATACCATCCCTTCATCTGGTCCCGAGGGTACTTGGCCTGCCCAGATGGCCTGCGGGTCAGCTCCTGGGGGAGATCTGGTAAAAATGGATAAATCTTTTGTTGTTGGAGCTACGCTTGTCTCAACTAGCACCCTGGCAAGTTCGGTGTGGAATAGCACTTCGAGGACGTTGAGCTCGTTCGGGTCTCTGGTGAGCGAGGTGTGGGGAGGTGCGACCCGTACACTGACAGGCGCCTCTCTCACCTCAGGGTCATTGGCGACGCTTTCCGACGTTGTGACAGCCTCCTCATCTCTCGCCTCGACATTGCCAACAGCAGTCTGGGCCAGCTCCGACAGGACGCTCACCACATTCGGTTCTCTGGCTGCTGATGTCTGGACCAATGGCACAAGGACGCTTACTTCTGCAAATCTTTCCGCCAATGACGTTTGGTCGTATGCGACACGAAGGCTTTCGGATAGCACCCTCGATTCTGGCACTCTCGCCACGGCAGCTAACATAACCACCGCGTCCACATCACTTGGAGCTGCTATCACGTCGGGCACCGCATCAGTCAACTCGAATACCGACACGCAAACAGCTGCGGTCACAGCTGCCGTGAATGCTAATACAAATTCCGCATCAACTTCTATTGCTTCAGCCATCACTGTCGGAACAGCCGCAGTCAATTCAAATACTAACGCGACCGTCCTTGCGGCTTCAAGCTCTCTTGCAACTGGGGTCGCTGCGGTTACAACGGACGTGAATTCGAACACCAATTCAATAGTCGGTACAGCATCGTCTTCTATCGCGGCCGCAATAGCTGCTGGAACGACTGCGGTAAACACCAACACCAACAGCGCCATCCTCACAGCATCCTCATCTCTCGCCTCGACATTGCCAACAGCGGTGTGGGCCAGCTCCGACAGGACGCTTTCATCGTTCGGCTCTCTCGCAGCTGACGTTTGGACAAATGGCACGAGGACACTTACTGCAACAGGTGGTATCTCTGCAGTTGATGTTTGGACCTACGCTACCCGCCGACTTTCAGACAGCACCCTCGATTCAGGTACTCTCGCCACAGCAGCTAACATAACCACCGCGTCCACATCACTTGGAGCTGCTATCACATCGGGCACTTCGGCTGTGAACTCGAATACCGATACGCAAACAGCTGCCGTCACAGCTGCCGTGAATGCCAATACGAACTCCGCTTCTTCATCTATCGCCTCAGCCATCACTGCTGGAACCTCCGCAGTTAACAGCAACACCAATGCGACAGTTCTTGCTGCTTCAAGTTCGCTTGCAACTGGCATCTCAGCTGTTACCACAGGTGTGAACGCCAATACGAACTCGGTTGTGGGCACTGCCTCATCTTCGATCGCTACAGCTATTACAGCTGGTACCGCTGCAGTTAATTCAAATACTAACGCAGCCATCTTGACCGCCTCATCATCCCTTGCATCAACATTGCCAACAGCAATCTGGGCAAGCTCAGACAGGACGCTTTCATCGTTCGGCTCTCTCGCAGCTGACGTGTGGACAAATGGTACGAGAACCATCACGGGAGGAACCGCATCAGCGGCTGACGTTTGGTCGTATGCGACACGGAGACTTTCAGATGGCACTCTCGATTCAGGTACTTTGGCGACATCGGCTAATGTGACGACAGCCTCAACGTCTATCGGAGCCGCTATCACAGCAGGCACCGCATCAGTCAATTCGAATACGAATACTCAGACCGCCGCGGTAACTACGGCAGTGAATGCCAATACGAACTCCGCTTCTTCATCTATCGCCTCAGCCATCACTGCTGGAACCTCCGCAGTTAACAGCAACACCAATGCGACAGTTCTTGCTGCTTCAAGTTCGCTGGCCACCGGAGTTTCAGCGGTTACAACGGACGTGAATTCGAACACCAATTCAATAGTCGGTACAGCATCGTCTTCTATCGCGGCGGCTGTGTCGGCAGGAACTGCAGCAGTCAACGCGAATACCAATTTAGCAGTGCTGACAGCATCCTCATCTCTCGCCTCGACTCTGCCAACAGCAGTGTGGGCTAGTTCAGATAGGACGCTCACCACATTCGGTTCTCTGGCTGCAGACGTCTGGACAAATGGTACGAGGACCATCACGGGAGGAACCGCATCAGCGGCTGACGTCTGGTCGTATGCGACACGAAGGCTTTCGGACGGTACTTTGGACGCAGGAAGTCTTGTCACGGCAGCTAACCTGACGACAGCTTCGACCTCACTTGGTACCGCGATCGCTGCAGGAACTTCGGCTGTGAACTCGAATACCGATACGCAAACAGCTGCAGTCACAGCTGCCGTGAATGCCAATACGAACTCCGCTTCTTCATCTATCGCCTCAGCAATCACCGCAGGAACCGCAGCAGTTAATACCAACACCAACGCGACAGTTCTTGCTGCTTCGAGCTCTCTTGCAACAGGTGTCGCTGCGGTCACGACAGGTGTAAATACAAATACCAATTCAGTAGTCGGTACAGCGTCGTCTTCTATCGCGGCGGCCGTGTCGGCAGGAACTGTGGCAGTCAACGCTAACACCAATAGTGCCATCCTCACAGCATCCTCATCGCTCGCCTCGACCCTTCCTGCCGCAATCTGGGCCAGCTCCGACAGGACGCTCACCACATTCGGCTCTCTCGCTGCAGACGTCTGGACCAATGGCACAAGGACGCTTACTTCGGGAGGAGGATCAACTCTCACTGCTGTAGACGTTTGGACCTACGCAACTCGCCGCCTCTCGGACAGCACCTTGGACACGGGAACCCTGGCAACAGCGGCTAACCTGACGACGGCTTCGACCTCACTTGCCTCGGCTATTTCAGCGGGCACTGCGTCAGTCAATTCGAATACGGACACCCAAACAGCCGCTGTAACGACTGCAGTCAATGCGAATACCAACGCAACGGTTCTCGCTGCTTCCTCTTCGTTGGCCACCGGAGTCTCAGCTGTTACTTCTGCGGTTAATACCAACACAAATACCCAGACAGCTGCGGTTACCACAGCGGTCAATGCCAACACCAACAGCGCCATCCTTACCGCCTCATCATCCCTTGCATCAACATTGCCAACAGCAATCTGGGCCAGCGCAGATAGGACGCTCACCACATTCGGTTCTCTGGCTGCAGACGTCTGGACAAATGGCACGAGGACCATCACAGGAGGAACCGCATCAGCGGCTGACGTTTGGTCGTATGCAACTCGCCGACTTTCAGATAGCACACTCGATTCAGGCACTTTGGCAACAGCGGCTAACGTGACGACAGCCTCAACGTCTATCGGCGCCGCTATCACAGCGGGAACCTCGGCTGTTAACTCCAACACCAACACCCAGACAGCGGCTGTAACGACTGCCGTGAATTCGAATAC
>CAYZZN010000021.1:0-3767 GCA_964483165.1 uncultured Candidatus Saccharibacteria bacterium | reverse complement strand
GATCGCTCACGTCCCTCACATTGTCTTCGCAGTCACCTTGGACAGTCTCGGTTTCTAATTTCGAATCAGTTACCGCTGGATCTAACTATTTGGCGAGCGTAACGACGGTATACAACGGCACTCTGACAGATTCAGTGAATGTTCCTACGGTGACGGTTTATGATCCGAGCCGTAACGTAGTCGTGAACGGTGCAGCCATGACGAGGATTGGTGTCGGAGCATATTCGTATTCTTATACCACCTCTCCGAGCGCCGCCGCAGGGACGTGGGAGAGCGTATTCTCAGCTACGGTAGAGACGGGTAAGACGCTTCCGGGAAACGATTACTGGACGGTTGAAACGACGCCCGCACAGGTCATCATCAATAGCATTTCAGACACTGTCGCTCCGGAGGTTGCTGCGAACATCACTATTACCAATGAAGGTCTGTCAGGAAATGAATACCAGTATGAATGGTGCATCGTCTCGAGCGCCGACAATGCCTGTGGCGGCGGTAACGATACGTTCCATGCGGTCGCGGCCAAGTACATAAACTCCGGCGAAGATTTCAATACGACGCTCACCGGAGACGTTCCTTCAGCAGGCACATACTATTTCAAAGTCATTGTATACTTCGGTGCGGATAGCTCCGGTGCCTCACGCTCATTCATAGCAACTGCCGCATCCGGCGAATCTCCAGGAGGTGGCGGAGGTGGGGGAGGGGGTGGAGGCTCATCTTCATCTGCTTCCACGGCGGCAACTTCTCCGCCTGCGACAGGTACGACCGACGCCGCAGACCTGGACCATGATGGCAAGGTCAACTCGGTAGATTTCTCAGTCCTTCTCTACTTCTGGAAATCCACCGATACGGTTGCGAGTCAGCGCGCGGATATGAACAAGGATGGAAAGGTAGATTCGGTGGACTTCTCGATACTGTTGTATGAATGGGGGAGATAGAAGGAATGCTCGAGCACAATATTAACCATTAAAAAAATAACCAAAGAATATGAAAAAATACGCATTAACATCAGCAGTAATGTTCGCAAGCATGGCATTGGTTCCATTTACCGCTTCGGCCGCTACAGTATATCTTCAGTCGAGTCAGACCAAAGTCTCTGTCGGAGACATCATCGTAGTCAGTGCCAAGATAGATTCAGATTCCGCGATTATTAACAGCGTTGATGGCGAGATCTCCCTGAGTTCACCGGTTGATGGCGCCGCGGTGCAGGAATTCAGTCTCGGGGGATCCAGCTTTGGTCTCTGGCCTCGTACTCCGTCTCTTTCGGCTGATGGCCGTGTGATCAGCTTCGTGGGAGGGGTTCCGGGGGGATTCAATTTTCAGGGCGCAACGCTTTTTAGCATCGTACTGGAAGCGAAGAAAGAGGGAACTATCACCCTTTCTCCCCGCAATCTGTCGGCATTTCTCAATGATGGCAAGGGAACAAAGGCCCCTGTCCAGTTGAAGAGTCTCTCGATCCAGGTCGGTCCTCATGCCGCCAGCGAACCGGTTCGTGACGACTGGAAAGCGATTGTTTCCGCAGATACCCAAGCACCTGAAGATTTCGTAGTCGTGCTCGGACAAGATTCGACCCTTTTCGATGGCAAGAAATTCGCCTTCTTCAGTGCTGTAGATAATCAGTCAGGCGTTGCGTATTACGAAGTCTCCGAAAATGACGGACCAGCGGTCCGAAGCGGCAGTACCTATGTCCTCCAACAGCAGGATGCCGATCCGGAGCTCCGCGTCACCGCATATGACAAGGCAGGCAACAAGAAGGTCTCAGGCTATCCAGACGCATCGACCGGTGGCACGAATTGGCTCTTCATCATCATTGTAGTCATCGTTATCGCAGCTATCTGGTACATCGTCCGCAAGATGCGCGCAAAGAAAAACTCTTCTCCTTATCAGCAATAACGGTATCGTCTAATCATCACCACCTTGAAAAAAGTTCTTTCTATTCTTGCTATATTCTTGCTCTGCGCCATCGCTGTACCTGCGCATGCCGCGACGCTGTTTGCCAAACCCGTTACTTCTACAGTGACTGTTGGCAACATAGTGACGGTCAACGTCGGCGTGGCGACTGGAGGCAAGGCTATCAACAATTCGGAGACGACCGTCCAGTTTCCCGCGGACATGTTGGAGGTCGTGTCCGTCAGCAAGAATAGCTCGATCTTCACGCTCTGGGTGGAAGAGCCTCGATACTCGAACGCCGAAGGAACCATCTTCTTCAATGGGGGCGTGCCAAATCCGGGATACACCGGCGAGAATGGACAGATCGTTTCCGTTACATTCAAGGCCAAAAAAGCAGGAGCCGCCTCGATCTCATTCGGCGACGCCGCGGTACGCGAAAACAATGGCCTCGGTACCGATATCCTGACTGCCAAGCAAGCGGGAATGCTGCAGATTCAAGCGCCTCAGGTCACCGAAACGCCGGTAGTGCCCACCGTCGTCGATACGCTTCCAGCCAAGCCGGTAGTGACCTCATCATCGCATCCAAGCTCTGAAGCATGGTATGCAAACACCAAAGCATCGTTCAGTTGGACGGTGCCTGCTGGCGTCACAACGGTTCAGACGTTGTTGGGAACCGCTCCTGACACGGTTCCTACCATCACCTACGATAGTTCGGTCACTCAGCGTACAGTCGCCAATCTCTCCGATGGGGTGCTGTACTTCCATATCAGGTACAAGAATGCTGCTGGATGGGGTCCTACAGCGCATTACAAGATACAAATCGACGCTACTGCCCCTGAATCCTTCACACCTGCTGTGACACGCCACGATAGCCGTTCTGTCGTCGATCTCAAGGCATCGGATGCGCTTTCCGGAGTCGAATCATATCTCGTACAGATCGATGATTCCCAGCCATTCCGCGTCAAATCAGACGAGCTGGCCTCTGGCACATATGAGCTGCCTGTGCAGAATGAGGGCGGACACACGCTCTCAGTCATCGCCTACGACAAGGCAGGGAATAAGCGCGATTCGCAAGCTAGCTTCACGAGCCCAGCCATCTCTGCACCCTCGCTGGCTCTCTATCCTGAGCGCATAACCAAGGGTGAATCGGTGGTCATCCGCGGCAAGAGCGCGTACGCTCAGGCCAAAGTTACGGTGTTCGTCCAACCTGAGGGTAGAGATGTGGTTCCATATGAGGCAGTTACCGCAACTGACGGATCATTCTCGGTCTCTCTCGAATCCGTTGATTCGAGTGGCACCATAACCGTGTGGTCTCAGCTCTCGTTTGGCGAAGGCATCAAGAGCCCAGTCTCTGAGAAGCAGTTCCTCAAGGTTGACGATACCGGATTTGTCCGGACGACGTCCGTTCTGACCTATGTACTGTCGGTCATCATTCCGGTCATTGCGCTCCTCATAGTGCTTGGCTTCCTCGGATACCTCGCATGGCACAAATTCTTCGGTTTGCGCAGGAAGGTCCGTCGCGACATGCAGAAGACGGCTCAGGACGTCCATGAAGCCATGATGATGCTCAAGGAAGAGCTTGAAAACCAGTTGGGCGTACTCGAGCAGGCGAAGATCGACCGTAATCTCAATAGACAGGAAGAGCGTATATTCAAGGAACTCCAGAAGAATATAGACGCGGTAGATAAATTCATCGAGAAGAAGCTTCGCCCCTACAGATAGCCTTGCGCCTTTAAAATTATTTAGAATCGTGTATACTGTCCTGCACGAGCTATTTTGATGCAAAAGCTCGATAAATTTGTTTGCGGCCATAGCTCAACTGGTTAGAGCACTCGCCTGTCACGCGAGAGGTTGGCGGTTCGAGCCCGCTTGGCCGCGCA
>CAYZZN010000020.1:0-8960 GCA_964483165.1 uncultured Candidatus Saccharibacteria bacterium | reverse complement strand
TGAGGGCGCGCAAAAGGGCTCGAACATTACGGCGGAGCGTTTGCGCTTCGATTTCGCATTTGGACGCAAGATGACTGATGAAGAGAAGAAGAAAGTTGAGGATATCGTGAATGAAAAAATTACCGCCAGATTGCCAATGCAGAACATTGTCATGCCTCGTGCAGAAGCAGAGAAAACAGGCGCCCGACACTTCTTTGGAGAAAAATATGGCGAGGAAATCTCAATTTACTTTGTTGGAAATGATCTTGCGTCAGCATATTCAAAAGAATTCTGCGGCGGACCTCATGTCAAAAATACATCCGAATTGGCGGGCCCGGAAGGGAAGTGGAAGTTCAAGATTCAAAAGGAAGAGGCAAGCTCGCAGGGTGTGAGGAGGATAAAGGCGGTGTTGGCATAATAGTATTCGGGAGTGGCGAACTGTTTTTTTTGTTCATTTTTTTCTATGATATAATATCACCAATGTTTTTCTCGCGTTCAAAAGGTGAGGTGCAGCTCATTCTCGATATACAAAGCTCGATTGTCCGCGGCACGCTCGTGCACACGCTCGAAGGGCAGTCTCCGCGCGTACTCTGTACCTCCAACATCGATATTCCATTCAAGGCACGCTCACGGAGTAGCTATCTGGTCAAAGCCGCACTCAAAGCAGTCAGTGACACCATACAAGGGTCACTCAGATATCTGCAGTCGAGATCTCCTGAAGACCTCATACCACGGAACATATCGAGCATACACTACGTCCTGTCCTCGCCGTGGATACTTTCCCAGGCAAAAACCCTGACATTATCTTTTGATACCGAGACCGATATCGATCGGGAATATATCATGAAGCTCGTTGCAGATGAACGCGCAAAATTGACAGAGAAACATACTGACGTGAGTATCGTTGAAGAAAAAGTGTTTGACGTGCGACTGAATGGATATTCCATTCCTTCATGGGAGAGCAGGCAAACTCGTGAGCTGGCCGTGTCGTTCGTGGTCAGCGTTGCTGGCACCCGCACGATAGATAGGTTCATCGAGGCAGGCGATGTCGCCGTCCGCAAGAGTCAAATACATTTCCATTCATCATTGTTTCTTCAACATACAGCCATCCAGAAGGTTATGCCGTCATACGCCAATTACGCATTGGTTCACGTCCATGGTGAACTGACCGATGTAGCCATCATTCATAATCATTCCTGTGTCTTTTTCGGTTCATATCCTTTTGGTATTAACAGCGTTATCAGAAACATCGCCGAAGAAGGGAAGATTGATCCACAGACGGCCGAATCAGTCCTCACTATGTCAGTGCACGGTCACCTCGATGGCGTTCATGCAAAAAGTGAGAAAATCATTATTGACAACATGAGCCAGGGCTGGATCGGTGAGTTCAGGAAATTGATGAAGACGAATACCCCCTCGACCGTCCTTCCTCACGAGATCATCATTTCAGCGCGTTCACACGAAGACTTTTTCCTGAAGAGTTTTACCGAGGCGTACCCACACGCGGAGATCAAACCGCTTAGTATCGAAGATATCAAGAAGCATGTGGTCTATGAACAACAGGCTGAACAACTGCGATTGACCGGCTTGTACGTTGTGGCGGTGAATGATTTCGAGAAATAACTACCCCGTGGTATAATATTTCTATATGCCTCGCCGCGTTCAAGATATAGTTCCGAGTACCCATCGCTCCATACGGGATATACCCGTAGAGCGCGGCACCGCATCCGTAGCGGAGGAATCTCAGAAAGTTTCCGCGAGTTCGAAACCTCGTCGCCGAGCCAATGACATGCGTACTACGCGGAGCGAAAAGATCGTCGAGTCAACTATTATCAGAAAAATAGAGACCGAGTCTACTACAGCTCCTGAGCCAGAGGAGACGGTACAGCGTATATCTGTGACACCACCTCGGGCACGCAAGACCAGGGGTTCCAAACGATGGATTCTGATCTTGATGGGTATCGTCGTGTGTGTTGCGGGTATAGGGTACGTCGCATCCGTGTATTTTTCTTACGCTACGTTCTCGATCGCTCCGAAAACTATACGGATTAGCGCAAATAGCACCTACGTATCCCAGAGTACACCTGGCAAAGGAGTTCTCACCTACGAACTTGCCTCAGTAAAAGGTGAGGTGAACGCTATCGTAGCCGCAACCGATGGTGCCCAGACCTCGGCGAGTGCCAAAGGTAAGGTGACTTTGTACAACGCCTTCAGTCCTCAGTCCCAACGCTTGATTGCCGGTACTCGACTCGCTCCGGATTCGGGGAAGATATACCGTCTCACAGACTCAGTGGTCATCCCGGGATATAGTTCTACGGGCGGGAGCATTACCCCAGGCACCATCATTGCCAACGTCGTCGCTGATCAGCCAGGTGAGAGCTACAATGTATCGCGCGGTGATTCACTCAGTGAATTCAAGATTGTTGCATACAAAGGTACAGCCCGGTACGACACCATGTATGCGCGATTGTCAGCCGATATTGTTGGTGGATTCATTGGAACAAAGAAAACAGTAGCCCCGGCACTTCTCGAATCAACAACTGCAGACCTGCAGAAGAAAATTACCGCGTCACTCCTCAGTCAAGTCAAAGGAACGGTCCCGGAAGGGTACGTGATGTATGATACTGCCTACGTGGCGTCGTTTTCACCTGCGATTGTCGGCGGAACGGATCCCAAATCAGCAACGGTAACCGTGAAAGGAACTCTCTACGCCATCCTTTTTAAACGCGACGAACTTGTATCACGTGTAGCTGGAGAGCAAGCTGTGGCGGTATTTGACGGTTTCGCGTATCACACGGTCGGACTTGAAGATCTAGAATTCAGCATCGCTAATACCAAAGAATTCGTTCCAGAAAAGAAGAATACGCTGATCATCAAGCTCAAGGGGGATGCTGTGCTGGTGGGTACTATTCCTGCCGATGAACTCAAGAAGAAACTTGCGGGACTCTCGTTAGCTGAGACTGCGTCCGTGCTCAGAGAATACAAACCGGTCGTAGAAATTGAGAAAAGTTCTGGCGAAATAACACCTCCATGGTCGAAGGTGCCGAGTGATCCTGACCGCATAACTATAGAAGTATATCCGGTGAATGCATCGGAAACAGACCGGTAGTTAGATACCTATTGACGAAATAGGCCTCTATCTGCTAGGATACTGAGACGCGCTCAATACGAAATGGACATCGCGCCTCAACCGAAAAGCCCCTCAAAAAATACCGCAAACGGCATTGTCGTAGAGGCATTGCCTAATACGCTGTTCAGAGTTGAACTTCAGGATACCAAGGAAGTCATTCTGGCCTATCTTGCGGGAAAAATGAGAATGAACCGCATCCGCGTTCTGATCGGCGACAAAGTTGAGCTGGAACTTGATCCATACGGAGGCAGAGCCCGCGTCACCAGACGCTTATAACATCATGAGAGTCAAAGCATCAGTCAAAAAGATCTGCCCGAAGTGCGTCCTCGTCCGACGTGGCGGATATTTGTATGTGGTATGCAAGTCAAACCCACGACACAAACAGCGCCAGGGCTAATTTCAATATTTTTAATCCCACCTTCATTTATATGCGTATCCTCGGTATAACAGTCCCTGAAAACAAGCGCCTCGAAATCGCGCTCACTTCCATATATGGTATCGGACGTTCCCGAGCTCTCCTTATTTTGAAAACTGCCAAAGTTGATGCCGGTATCCGCTCAACCGCTCTTTCCGTTGATCAAGAGAACGAGATCCGCAAACTTGTCGAGAGCTACAAGATCGAAGGTGACCTCAAGCGTGAAGTTGCCGGTAACGTCAAACGTCTCAAAGACATCAAGGCGTACCGCGGACTTCGCCACGCGCGCCATCTGCCGACTCGCGGTCAACGCACCAAGACAAACTCCCGCACGGTCCGCGGCAACGTCAGGAAGACTATGGGATCCGGTAAGCGTAAGGAAGAAAAGAAATAATCAACTACTATGGGTAAAAAGAGAATTACAACTACCGAAGGAACCGAATCAGCCGATGCAAAGAAAGCACCGGTGGTTTCCGCAAAAAAGCGCATTGAATCAGGCATTCTTCATGTTCAGTCTACCTACAACAACACCAAAGTCATGGTGACCGATACCAAAGGCAACGCGCTCATGTGGGGATCTTCGGGCGGTGCGGGTTTCCGTGGAGCCAAGAAGGGTACACCATTCGCGGCCGCAAAAGTTGGCGAGACTCTCGCTCTCAAGGCCCAGAACATTGGCCTCAAGGAAGTCGCTGTCGTGGTCAAAGGAGTAGGTTCAGGCCGTGAATCAGCCATCCGCGGATTCATCAGCAAGGGTATCATCATCACTTCCATCAAGGATCAGACCCCGATTCCATTCAACGGTCCTCAACCAAAGAAGCCACGCCGCGTCTAATCATTTTATAATTATTTAACTATCATGCTCATCGGCCCACGATACAAAAAAGCTCGCTACCTCGGTGCCCCCGTCTTCCGCAAGACGCAGACCCCAAAGTACGCCATGCGCGCGCAGGCAAAAACCAAGACTACCAAGCGTCGTGGCCAAAAAAGCGAATACGGCAAACAGCTTCTCGAAAAGCAGAAGGCTCGTTACAGCTACGGTATATCGGGAGGTCAGTTCACCAACTACGTCAAGGCCGCTCTCCAAACCAAAGGTGACAACGCCAAGAACCTGCTCCGCATCCTCGAAGGTCGCCTCGACAACGTGGTTCTTCGCGCCGGATTTGCTCTGTCACGCGCGGCAGCCCGACAGATGGTGAACCATGGACATATTATGGTGAATGGTAAGGTCGTAAACATTCCATCATATCAGGTTCGCATTGGCGATATCATGTCTATCCGTGAAGGAAGCAAGAAGAAGGTCATTTTTGCCAAACTGGATGAAGAATTCAAGAATATTAAGTGGCCCGCATGGTTGTCAGTAGATGCCGAGAAAAAGGAGATCAAGGTAGAAGGGGAGCCGAATACCGACATGGGTGAGCTCTTGTTTGATGTGCGTTCAGTGCTCGAGTTCTATACTCGCTAGACAATAATCATTTTTAGTGTATAATTAATCGTCTATTTTAAAAATACCATGACACACGACCTTATCCTTCCTTCGAAGCCAAAAATTGTGAGCGAACAGGGCACCAGCGGCGTCTACGAAATTGACGGACTCTATCCGGGTTACGGACATACCCTCGGCAACTCTCTCCGCCGTATTATTCTCTCATCGCTCCCTGGTGCAGCTGTCACGAAGGTCAAGATCAAGGGTGTAGAGCATGAATTCTCCGCTATTGATGGCGTCAAAGAAGACGTTATCGGCATATTGCTTGCACTCAAGAAGCTCCGTGTCCGTATCTCAACTGATGAGCCGGTCACTTTCTCACTCAAGATCAAGGGTGTCAAAGAAGTTACCGCCAAGGATATTGACGTCCCTGGTCAGGTTGAGATCCTCAACCCGGACCTTCATATCGCATCTCTCACCGAGAAGTCATCCGAACTTGATATGGAGATCACTGTCGAGAAGGGTCTCGGCTATGTTTCCAAAGAGATCATCCAGAAGGAGCGTGTCGATATTGGCGCCATCACACTCGATGCCGCATTCACGCCTATCCGCAAGGCAAACTACGAGGTCGAGAATATGCGCGTTGGTGATCGTACCGACTTCAACCGTCTCCGCATGGCTATCGAAACCGATGGCACCATCTCTCCCCGCGAAGCACTCGAACAGTCCATCACTCTCATGATCCATCAGCTCAAGGCTATCGTCGGATTCACCGAGAAGGAAGAGGAGAAAGTTGTCGAAGCTTCTGATGAAAAGTCAGAATCCCCAGAAGGATCACTCAAGGATATCGACGCTGATCTCTTGAAGACTCGCATCGACTCTCTCGGTTTCTCAGCTCGCACCGCCAAGGCTCTCGCCAACGGCAACGTTCGCACCCTCGGAGGCCTCGCGCGCAAGAGAGAGTCTGATATCATGGATATCGACGGTCTCGGCTCGAAGGGTATCCAGGAGATCAAGAAACTGCTCGCGCAACATGGTATAACATTGAAGCAATAATCGACCCTGTAACTCACTTTTATGAGACATCATTCAAACAAGCGAAAATTCGGACGAGAAAAGAATCAACGAAATGCATTGATGTCGTCTTTGGCGCGCAACCTCATCCGTGATACCCGCATCAAGACCACCACAGCCAAGGCCAAGGAGCTCCGTCCTATGATCGAGAAGTTGGTCACCAAGGCCAAAGTTGCTACGGTCGCAACTCGCCGCCTCATCATTTCGAGCATCCACAGCCCAGCTGAGACCAAGAAGCTTGTCGAAGTCATCGCCCCCAAATATGCGGATCGTAAAGGAGGCTACACCCGCATCATGAAGCTCCCAAACCGCGATCTCGATGGCAGCCCGATGTCCCTTATCGAATTTGTATAATTACCAACATGAAACACACTATTGACGCACAAGGAAAGAAGATAGGTCGCATTGCCAGCCAAGCTGCGTCTATTTTGCTCGGCAAGAATTCGACCTCTTTTGCAAAGAACAAGGTCGCGACTGACACCGTCGAGATCATCAACGCTTCCAAGGTTGATGCTACTGCCAAGAAGAAGACCGATGATACCTATGTCACCTACACCGGCTTCCGTGGTGGCTTGAAAAGCGAATCTCTCGGCGAACTCATGAACCGTCGTGGCATGACCGAGGTGTTCCGCAGGGCCATCACCCGCATGTTGCCGAACAACAGATTGCGTGATGAAAGGATCAAGAATTTGACTGTTAAGGAATAGTCAGTAGAGTATACATACCCATGACCCCAACCAAATCAACAAAATATTTCGAAGCTGTCGGCCGCCGCAAGACCGCCATCGCCCGTGTACGCCTTTTCCCCAACGCAAAGTCAGGCTTTGAGATCAACGGCAAATCATTGGAGGCGTATTTTCCCGTCAAAGAAATGCAGGCAAACGCTACTGATCCATTCACCAACGGCAAAGCCGCAGAGAAGTTCCATGTGACCGCCAAACTCACCGGAGGAGGCATTTCGGCCCAATCCGAGGCTCTCCGCCACGGTATTTCTCGCGCTCTCCTCGTCTACGATATCGAGCTCCGTGGCAAACTCAAGAAGCTCGGTTACCTCAAGCGAGATCCACGTGCCAAGGAACGCCGCAAATTCGGTCTCAAGAAGGCCCGCAAGTCTCCACAGTGGAGTAAGCGTTAATCCATACTATCGAAAAGCGGAGTGGAAACACTCCTTTTTTCATGGTAGGCTCATGGACGGCCCAGTCAACAAGTACATTCCATCTCCAGCCTCGATTCTTTATGGATATATCCAACATTACCCCTTTTCAATGGGGAATAGTGGCGTCCGGCGCCATCGTGATCGCCCTCATAGTCTGGCAGACATGCATCTATTCAAAACGTCGCCTGCGCAGAGCCGAGCTTCGCCATCTGATCGACCTCATCGATGACCCTCACGGCAACGATGATGCCATCGCGCTTCAAGAAAGATGTCTCCATATCTCTGCGCACTACCACATCCCGCTTGCCCAAGTAGGCATACAGGGTGGAAAGCAGGAACTTATGGATAAAGTCTTTAGGTCCAACAACAGGACGTTGGTTCGCCGAGAGAAGGCCAACAGAATATTGGCCCAGATGGGGCAATCAAAATCTCCAAACACCCGAAATTAGCACGACCCTTTCATGCCCGCGACATCCGCGGGCTTTTTTATTGCTCAAAATTCATTTTTCGTATAAGCTGATACCATTATGTTCAAGAAGAAACCTCTAGATACCAACGATGAAAATGATGTAGTTCCCATCGACGGAGCCATGAAAGCCTCTTCCGATGACTCCGATACATTAGATGATTCTGTCGTGGCCGAAGAAGCTATGGGGGAGACCGTGAAAAAGCTCCGCGAGAGGCTCAAAAAGGCCGAGGCGGAGAAGCAGGAGTACCTGACCGGCTGGCAGAGAGCCAAGGCTGATATGGTCAATGCTCGGAAGCGCGACGAGGATGATCGCAAGGACTTTATGAAATTCGCCAATGAGCGATTGATTGAGGATTTGATCCCAGTACTCGCGAGCTTCGATATGGCGATGGGGAATAAAGAGGCCTGGGAGAAGGCTGATAAGAACTGGCGTGTGGGGGTTGAATATATTTACTCGCAATTGACCAAGGCTCTTACCGATAATGGTTTGAAGGAATTGAACCCGATCAACGAGAAGTTTGATCATGCGCACCATGAGGCGACTTCCTATGAGCCTGTTACTGATGAGAAATTGGACCATGTCATCATTCAAGTCGTGCAAAAGGGCTATTCCTTGAATGGAAAAGTGCTCAAAGCACCGATCGTGAAGGTGGGGGAGTTTAAGAAATAATCTGATGATTTGCTGAAGGTTTATTTTCGTGGTTTAAAATGTTTACGACCCCTATTTTCTGCTATAATTGACCCATGTTAAGTCTCTTCAGGAAACAGTCTACAGAAGCATCAAATCCGACCGCTCCGTTGGCCCTCCAGCACGGCCAATTCCTTTCCCGCGTCTTCACCGACGCCTCCGGCCAGCAATTCCGCCTGACCTTTTTCGTCACTGAAGTCGATGGGGAAGTCCGCGGCAATCTTGTGTCCGCCCAGCCGCTGGCACGCGCATCACGTCTCGCTCTTGCAGGAGACTGTACTAACACCTCAACTTGTCCTGTTTTTTGTCTCCCGATCTCAGCACCAAAAAAGGAGCTCGAGACCGCATACATTCCTGCATACACGCCGATCGTTTCTCCTTTTACCGAACTTTTCTTCTTTACGAGCCAACCTACGAGGGCGCCGTCTCGCACCTAACTCTCCGCGTATGCTCATCAAAGTCCGAGTGACTGTGGGTGCGCGCGCGGAAAAGGTCGTCAAGAAAAAAGACGATCTCTATGTCGTGTCTGTCAAACAAAAAGCGGAGAGAAATGAAGCCAACGGCAGAATATTGGAAATCTTCAGAAAGTTGCATCCTCGAAAATCAGTGAGAATTGTGAAGGGGCA
>CAYZZN010000019.1:0-9180 GCA_964483165.1 uncultured Candidatus Saccharibacteria bacterium | reverse complement strand
TGTGGTACGTGTTCCCCAGATACCAATCCTCATCGAATGTCAGTTTTTTCCATTCGGGTGTCGGGATAGTTCCCGCTTTGCCCTGAGCGAATGATTCGGGCATCAAGACTCCCAACCCGAACATTTTGAGGTATTTGTCGATATTGGCGATGCCGAGACCTTTCTGGTCCTTGTATCCGCCGCCAATGACATAAAAATACGCATCCGATGATTGGGCAATGGCATGGCGCATATCCATGGCACCATGATTCTTCCAGTCGCGGAATATGGTGCTCTTTGTATCATCATATGGATTGGGGATGGAGATGGAACCTGTCGTGTGGATGATAGTAGTGGAGTCAATGACGTTTTCGGTGAGCGCCGCCAAGGCGACGTACGGCTTCACGATAGAACCAGGCACGTACAGACCATCGACGGCACGATTGAGGAATGGCAGATTGGGGTTCGTCAGAAGCGCTTTTACTTTTGCCGTGTCATTCCTGTCCGACATTACTTGCGAACTATATTCAGGGTAGCTGGTAAGCGCAAGAATCTCTCCCGTATGCACATTCATGATGATGCCCGCTCCTCCGGCAAATCCCACTTGTTGTGCGATACCTTGAATGTGTTTGTACAGTGCCGATTGTACCCTGCTATCGATAGATAGAGTGACACTATCCCCTTGCTGAGGTGGACGAACGATATTCTCTGAAACCACACTTCCACGAGCATCGACCTCGACCAGCCGCGATCCATTCACGCCCTGAAGCATTTCGTTAAAATATTTCTCCGCCCCGGCCACTCCCTCAAAATCGTCCTGGTAATAAAAACCGTTTTTATCCTTCGAAGGATATTGAACGTAGCCGAGCACGTGCGACAGTCCGGTTGATGTCGCATACTCACGGATCGCCACTGTATCTTCAGCCGGAGATCGGGATGACAAAGCCTCTGATGATTCGTCATCGACGCTCGTCGCATCTCCAGGCGCCATCGACGGAGCATTCCATGCCAGCAAAGTACCCCGGCGATCCTGCAGGACGCCGCGTCCGGCAAATATCGGAATAGGTCGAAGAATATTCCTCTCGCTTCTAGTTACGTACTCGTCACCATGAACGATCTGAAGATTGACCGCTTGAACTAGGAAAACGATCACGAGGGCAGTAAAAATTCCCGCGACTGTATAGAGTGTCAGACGAGAAATAGGTTTCTCGAGCCGGCCCTCCAACTGAGAGGTATCGAATTTGCCGAGGTTGCTCGAATCGAGCAACACTTCATCGGGGTCGATCTCCACTACCCTGCGGCGACGATGCCTACCCCAGGGCACGAGTTGTTTCCAAGAAAAAGGCATTGATTGAATAGTATCACACCCCTCCCTACTTCCGTACGACTTTCTTGATCAGGGCAAGGAGACAAAATATGATCACTGATGCCACAGTCATCGTGTACCCGGCGATCCCCTCTCCTTCAACTATACCGAACAGTGAATCGTATATAAGGCCAGCAATGATTATTTCCACAAAATATGGAAATGACCAGATGCCTACAAGCGCGATCGGAGCCGCAATAAACCACCACCCCTGTACAACACAGAATGCAAGAATGAGATCGAGAAGAACGCGTTTGAATACAATATTCTTCATTTATAGATAATGATTATTTTTTCTCGACGAGTACCCAACGGAGTTGATATATATTGACTGGTGGTGCGAACAATACCGTCTTGAATGGTTGTGTTGGATCCGACAGCACCGCGGACACGATGCCGAAAGGACGATCGTACAATGTCGGATTGAGGACAAAATCCCCCTCATTCACTGTCGTGTCGCGCGAGACCTGTGCCTCATATTGCCCCCCACCACGACCTGATGCCGTAGCTGGCGCGTGCGTGGAACCGATCAGTATTTCATATGATTCTTGCGGTGAAGAAAAGAGACGTACTTTTGAGGTCGAACCGAGTACATCGACGACACGTCCGATGAGTATATTCCCTGTAGCGTAGACAAGACTCGACGTGGAAACTGCATGGTCGCGCCCGACATCTATAATAATTTCATCATACACGGAAAGTGGCGGACGCTTGAGAACCGCGGCAAGAATCCGGGAACCAGGCGTGAATAAAAGCTGGGCGGGAGTTGACGAGCTGTTCGTCGGTGAAATCTCACGTCCAAGGAGGGCTTTCAATTCTTGATTTTCCAATTCAATGGCGCGAATAGTATCCATGCGTATCGCATTCTCATCACCATCCCGTTTGAGCTGTTCATTCTCTGCAAGTAATACGGAAGGAGATCTGAGAGAACCCATCTCGACTGCTAGTTCAGCTCGCCAAAATGGACTGAACATACTCGTAAAGAGTCCGGGGAAAAAGTGCGGCATAAAGAGTTGCAACAGTATCGCGATCGCGACGACGACTCCAATAACAATTGCCACCAGTCGTGCACGACGCTGATATGGACGCTTATGTGTTTGAAGGTAGGTCATCTTCGTTTTCTATGAGTACTGAACGATAGCGTTCAAGATCCTCGAGTATGACACCGGCGCCGCGGGCGATGGCGGTCAATGGATCTTCGGCGATAGTCACGGGAATATTGATGGTTTCGACAAGAAGTACGTCAAGCCCTTTGATGAGCGCGCCGCCTCCCACCAGATGAATGCCACGCTTCATGACATCGGCAAGAATCTCCGGCGGAGTTGTTTCGAGCACTTCCTTGGTAGCTTCGAGTAATATATCGATAGATTGGCCGATAGCTTCACGAATATCAGAATCAGTGATAACGACTTCGCGTGGTAGGCCAGTGATGAGATCGCGACCACGAATGGTTGTCTCCAATGGTTCGCCAGCAACAACGGCACCTACATCTTTTTTGACTTGCTCAGCGGTGGTCTCCCCTATCAGTATTTTAAATTCATTGCGAATATAGGAAATGATGTCGTTGTTGAGTTTATCTCCCGCGATTTTTAGATTTTTCGAGCGAACAATGCCGCCCAATGAAATGACCGCAATGTCAGTCGTACCTCCGCCAATATCGATGATCATACTGCCCACCGGTTCGTGGATGGGCAAACGGATACCGATAGCACCGGCCATAGGTTGTTCCACTATATATACTTCTCGCGCACCGGCGTTCTTGGTGGCATCACGCACGGCACGCACTTCAACGTTGGTCACGCCTGATGGCACACCGACGACAACACGTGGCCCGAGGAATTTCTTGGGCATATATTCTCCTGCACGGCGCATAAAGTATGCGAGCATTTCTTCGGTCACCTCAAAGTCTGAGATCACACCGTCGACGAGCGGACGAATAGCTCTGATGTGCATAGGTGTACGACCGAGCATGTCTTTTGCTACCTGTCCCACAGCCACCACCTGACCAGTTTTTTCATTCACGGCAACCACTGACGGTTCGTTCACCACGATACCCTTGCCGCGCACATATACGAGCGTATTGGCTGTTCCCAGGTCAATGCCGATTTCGTTCGAGAAACGGCTTAAAAATTTTTCTTTGCGGTCTTTGAGGGTCATGATGGTAGTAGGTGTAGGTTAACACAAAGGGGAAAATGAGGTAATTGACACCTCACGATAATCATGCTTATATTACAAAAAACAGCTCCACTAACAAAAGGAAAAGGATGAACTCAAGGATACAGGCATTGAGCGCCGATGCCCAAAACCGCATAGCGCGCAAGACAGCTAAATTAATGCTTCGCGCCATGCTGATGGATGACATCAAACTGACAGGCGATAAGCGCCTGGACACGGTAGCCCTGAGAAATCAGCTTGCAAACGAACTCGAGAAAATTCGATGTACTGACGAGAAAGACATATTGGATGATATGTCCGATATGACGGAGACGATGGCCGAGACGAAGGAAGATCTGTCCTCGTTCATCAATGTGATGCTCGAGGAGCTCCTCGTCGATCTTGATAGCGAGATCGCGCGATTGCCCAGACCAGCGGCCGAACCGGCTCCCGCAGTATCCGCGCCCACAGGCGGCGGCGCCAATGATGGCCAATGATCAGTGACGGATTTCAAAGCACGCTTTCGAGCGTGCTTTTTTTGTTCACCTCAGCCAACTAAAGTGACGAGATCCCGACCATCTCCACTTTCCCCGTTCTCCTATCCTTCGTCTCCACAGAATTATCTTTAAGAGTTTTTGCGCTGATCAAAATACGCTTTGGTATTCCGATAAGATCCGAGTCAGAAAACTTTTCGCCCGCAGTTGCGTCACGGTCATCATATAAAACTTCAACTCCCTGTTTCGTCAGTTTTTCATACAATTCATCAGCGGCCTTTTTGACTGCGCCGGATTCATCTTCAAGCGAAACCAAGTGCACCGCAAATGGTGCCACTGATTCCGGCCAGACCAATCCCTTGTCGTCAGACCACAATTCCGCGATGGTTCCCATGACGCGGCCGGGGCCGATGCCGTATGAACCCATAGTAACCGGTGTATTCTTCCCTTCCGCGTCCTTGAAATTCAAACCGAGTGCTTCAGAAAACTTGGTACCAAGACTGAAAATATTGCCAACCTCGACAGCCTTAACCTCTTTGAGATCAGACTTCACAATACCGAGGTCGGCCAAAACTTCATCATTCAAGACTTCTTTGTTGACCGCCAATCTCTTGCCTTCATGAATGTAAATCGTATCTTCTCCGGCATCAGTGATAGTTTGGAATTCATGTGAATATTTCGAGAATGAACCTCCGGCCGCGAATGTAACAAATGTCTGTCCACCAATACCCAATCGATCAAAAACTCTCGTGTAGGCCTTCTTGGCTTCTTCATAGAAATCTTGGTGCGCCTTTTCATCGACATTGAACGAATAGAGATCCTTCATCAGGAATTCACGTGCGCGCATGATGCCCGACTTGGCGCGTTCTTCGTTGCGGAATTTTGTTTGGAATTGGTAGACGGCCTTGGGTAGATCACGGAATGAACGAATATGATCCTTCATTAGATTCGTCAGCGGCTCTTCGTGCGTGAATCCGAGACCCACTTCACTACCGTTTTTGAGCGTGGTCTTGAACCAGTTGTCGACAACAGCGTCATCCCAGCGATTGCTTGTTTCCCACACTTTTTTGTCCTGCAACGCACTCAGATGGACTTCCTGGCCGCCGATGGAGTTCATCTCCTCGCGGATAATATTGACTATTTTGTTCATCACACGCAATCCCAATGGCAAGAATGAGTAGACGCCAGCCATCTCCTTGTGCACGTATCCGCCACGGATCAAGAGCTGGGCATTCTTGGCAACCTCGTCCTTGGGCGCTTCGCGACGAGTGCGGGTGAAGAGATGGGATTGTTTCATGGCTTGAATTATATCCTATTTGATCAATTTCGCGATATCCTTATATGTCACCACAATCATGAGGAGCATAAGGAGTGCAAAACCTACCATATTCACGACATTCGTGAACTTCATAGATATGCGGCGACGAATAACACCTTCTATAAGCACAAATAGAGTACGACCTCCATCGAGTGCGGGGAAAGGGATGAGGTTGATTACACCGAGATTGATGGAAATGAGCGCCGTGATCATCAGCAAATAGGTCAGACCGAGCTCTGCGGCACCGCCGACGATCCCCGCAATACCTATTGGCCCTGCAACATCAGCGAAGTTGGCGGTACCCTGGAAAATATTAACGATGAATGAATAGAGGCCGATGGTTGTCTCACGGATCATGATCAGTGTATAACGCAAACCCTCCCACACAGCGGTGAAAAATGGCAATCTCAAATCACCCACATTTTGCATGGAAATGCCAATAGCATATTTCTCAGGATCTTCGGGAATCAGACCCTTAACCGGGACTATCTCAGCGACATGTGTCTCTTTTTTATGTTCAATAGCGATCTCCACCGGCGTGCCGTTGCTGTTTGATATCGACGCTTGCACTTCTTCTACTGTATCAACGTGTATAACATCCCCAACTTCAATTCCTGCCGTGGCGGCAGGTGTGCCAGGTTCAACAAACGTGATCATGACGCGTTCATTCTCAAAACGATCAGCATATTTTTCAAATCCTTCGGGCGTGGCAGTGACACCTGAAGTAAAGACGGCTGTATAGAGAAGCCAGGCGAACAAAAAGTTAAAAGTGACTCCCGCCACGAGCACCATCACCTGCTTCCACCTCGGCTTGTTAACGAAACTGCGCGCCGCGTCGGAACCACTCACTGACTCCTCATCGGGATTCTCGCCATGAATTTTCACGAACCCACCGAAAGGAATCAGGTTGATGCCGTATTCAGTCTCCCCTCTTTTCCAATATAAAATCCTCGGTCCAAAACCGATCTTGAATGCGTCAACGCGGATACCGCTGGCACGCGCGGCCAGAAAATGTCCCAGTTCGTGGACAAAAATAAGTACAGCGAGAACGATTATAAAGATGATAGCGGTTACCATGTGGACGTACTCAACATTAGCTCAACAACTCCTTCTCTTTCTTGGCGAACATATCCTCCAATTTTTTGTTCATTTCATCGACGAGTTTTTGCGCGTCATTCTTGCCACGGAATGCGTCATCTTTGCCCATGTCACCGTCTTTCTCCTTGGTCTGAAGATCCTTGACGATCACATCGCGATGGCTACGAACTTCTTTCTTGGCTTCTTCAAGTTTTTCTTTTGCATTCTTGGCAATCTGCTCGCGGCGCTCTCCGGTCAATTCCGGGAACATCACCCGGAGTCCTTGGTCATCGACAACCACTGCGAGACCGAGGTTAGCTACCGTGATGGCCTTCTCGATCTCTTTGGTCTGGCTCTTATCCCAGGGTGCAATGCGGAGCACGCGGGCGCCTTCTATGGTCACGCTGGCAACTTCCTTGAGACCCATCGGGGCACCGTAGACCTCGACTTTGACCGCATCAAGCACGGCAGGGCTGGCCTGTCCGGTGCGAATCTGCTGAAATTCTTTCTTGAGCCATTCTTCGGCGGTGCCAAGCTGTTTTTTGAAGGGGTTGAAGTCGTAGGCCATGATGGTATTGATTAGGTTATAGAGGGAGTATATCACACCGTACGCACTATCTTCTACACATTCAGTGCCACGTATTCCAATAGCATTTTGACGCTGGGAGCACGGTCATGAATATACATTCGTGCGGTTTCGATTACTTCCAGGGTAGACTTCCCTTCTTTGACACCTTTTTCTTCGTAGATCACCGCTTGAATCGCGTTCAAGAAATCGATAGCGTCTTGTTTGGTCTTTTTTTCTTTGGTGATATCTTCGACGAGTTTTTTGATCTCATCCAATCTCTTCGCTTTCGACAAAGTGACGAATTTTTTGGCACTTCCAGATAGTTCAGAATTGATGTCCGTCCCGATCTCTAATAATGACATACGCGACTTCACCGTTGGCAACAAGAGATGCGTGGAAGGGATAATTAAAAAGAAATGCGCGTACTCCGCCGGCTCTTCCAGTAATTTCAGTAATGCGTTCTGCGCCTCCACAGTAATCCCGTTCATCTGTAATACAAAAATTTTCTTGCCCACTTCAGTTACCGGTCGCATCCCATGAAATGTTTTCACTTCGCGAGCATCATCGATTGCAAATGTCTGATAATTCCTGTCAAAAAAGTCCGGGTTGGCTTGAATGAGGATACTATGATGACTTTCCAGTATTGAAATAATTTCCGCACGCATCAGATCGCCACCGACAAGGTAGTGGGCATGGTGAGACAAAAGGTTAGGATTGGCGTCAGATGACATAATAACCATTGTATCAAATAAAAAAGAAAACACCCCAGGCCGAAGCTTGGGGTGGAGCACTTTAATAACGTCATTGCTCAGGACCTGACTCTTGGGTGCGAAGTCTGCACCCTTCTTTCTACCTGTAGTCTTGTAGATCAGCCGACTTACGATCAGCTGATGGAGCGGATTAACGAGCTTTGTCCCCGCACTCCTGGGACTCTGGGCAAATGTGGATTATCCCTTCATTCCTGCAAACAACCCACGCAACCTTGCAGGAACTATCGCTGTGACACAGTTGGGGAGGCGCGAAACCCAATCCCAACCAAATCAATGTACTTTACTATGCTACAAGTATAGCATATTCACAGCATTTGTCAAGTACAAAAACAACGTCTGTGGATAGGCGCTATAAAATGGCTCAAATTAGGGTTAAAATTACCTCTTATTCAATATCGTCTTCTTGTACACATCCAAATGGTCAAGCGCAATACCAGTCCCCTTCGCCACGCAGAGTAGTGGCTCTTCGGCAAGCTGTGACTTCACACCCGTACGTCGGAATACGAGCTCGGGCAGGTTTCGGAGCAATGAGGAACCTCCGGTCAAAGTGATTCCCTGGTCAATAATATCAGCAGCCAATTCTGGTGGAGTTTCCTGGAGCACATCCTTGATAGCCTTGATCATGTCGCGGAGCGGAGCGGCGATGGCTTTGACGATCTCGTTTGTTTTGATTTCTGTTGAACGTGGGAGACCGGAAATAAAGTCGCGGCCTTTGACCTGCATAGAAAGTTCCTGGTCGAGCGGAATTGCCGAACCAATATTGATTTTAATTATCTCGGCCATGTGATCTCCAATAGCGAGATTAAATGTTTTTTTCACATAATCAGCGATGGCTGCATCGATCTTATTTCCTGCACACTTAACTGATGTCGACGAAACGATACCTCCCAGAGAAATAACTGCAACGTCAGTCGTACCGCCGCCAATGTCCACGATCATGTGTCCGCGAGGTTCTTGAATGGGGATCCCTGCGCCGATTGCCGCAAGAATGGGTTCCTTGACCACATACGCATTCTTGGCGCCGGCACGAAGAGCGGCTTCGACAACTGCACGACGTTCGGTTGAAGTAATACCGGCAGGAACAGACACCATCACATCGGGTTTGAACAAAGTAAATCGTCCGAGAGCTTTGTCGATGAAGTAGCGGAGCATGGCTTCGGTCACGCGATAATCAGCGATGACGCCGTCACGCATAGGTCTATACGCAATGATGGTATCAGGGGTGCGACCAAGCATTTCTTTGGCTTCATTTCCGACTGCCAGAACTTTCTTGTCGATTTGCGAGATGGCCACGACGGACGGTTCATTCAAAACAATCCCTTTGCCAGGCAGAAAAACCAGCGTATTCGCCGTCCCGAGGTCGATACCGAGTTTGGGTGAGAAGATTCCCATAGTGGGTCTGACTATAGCACACAAAAAATCTTCATCAAATCTACTTCCTCACCCGTTCAATA
>CAYZZN010000018.1:0-9265 GCA_964483165.1 uncultured Candidatus Saccharibacteria bacterium | reverse complement strand
GTCGTCTTTTTGATTCATAGTCTTAAACTTTCTCCACTGTTCTCACTGCTTCGATGCGGTCTCCCGGCGCGACTTCAGCTCGAGCATCGAGCATCATGCCGAACTCAAATCCTTCACGGACTTCGTCGGTGGTCTTTTTGGCCTGTTGGAGTCCGCGAATCTTGCCGCGTCCGATCTCGGCATCACGGCGCATGATACGTACATCGTTGCCACTAAAGATGGAGCCCGTCTCGACTTTGCCGCCAAGCACCTGACGGTCTTTCTCCTTGGAGAATAAGGCCAGAATCTTGGCGCGGCCCGTCATCTCCTCAACATATTCTTTGGGTATGCGTGCCGCAAGCTCGTCCTTCACATACTGCGTGAGTTCGTAGATAATGCTGAAGTTTTTGACGAGAAGGGGAATGGGTGATCGTTGAATGATGGCTTGTGCTTTCTTTTCCGGTGGCGCATTGAAGCCGAGCACGTGAATGGTTGGATCACCGGCGGCGACTTTGATGTCATTCTCGTTGATGTCGCCGATACCTTCAGAGACGATCTTGAGTTGAACTTTATTGTGCGTCACTTTCGCCAGTTCATGCTTGACGCCATCGAGACTGCCGATAACGTCAGCTTTGAGGATGAGGGGGAGGATGACTATCGAAGGAGTTTCCCCGGCTTCTTTCGGCTGTCCGGCATTTTCTACACCGCCTTTTTCGGCATTGACCTTTTCTGTCGCAACTTTTTGCGCGGACACGGCGTTTTTATTCTTGCGAACCTCTGCGGCATATTCTGCTACCATTTTCTCAGCTTCCTTCTTGCTGGTGGTGGTCACGAACTCAATGCCACATGCGGGCATCTCATTCCAGCCAAGGATGCAGATGGGCATGGAAGCAGTTGCTGTGTCGATCTTCTCTCCCTTGAAGTTTTCAATGAATCTGACTGGCGTGAATGCGTTGCCGGCGACAACGAACGATCCCACTTCGAGCGTGCCATCCTTAAGGAGGAGGGTTGCGGAAACACCTTTGCGCGTATCGAGTGTGGATTCGATCACGAATCCCGTTGCAGGCTTGCCGAGATCTGCCTTGAAGTCTCCCAATCCGGCGACAAGCATGATCATGTCGAGCAGTTCAGGAATGCCTGCACCCGTGACGGCTGAAACTTCGACGCAAGGAATATCTCCACCCCATCCTTCGACGTAGATTTCGTTTTCGCCGAGCGACTGCTTGGCCTTCTCGATGTTGGCGTTGGGTTTGTCGATCTTGGTAATGGCGACGATGTAGGGGATCTTGGAATTCTTGATGACTGTGTACGCCTCGACGGTCTGTGGCTTGACGCCGTCCTCGGCAGACACGGCCAAGATGGCAATGTCAGCGGCTTGCGCTCCACGTGCGCGAATACCTACGAATGCGGCATGACCGGGTGTATCGAGAAAGGTGAGTGCGGTTGTTATGCCTTCGGGCGTCGTATGATCCACCTGGTATGCGCCCATGTGTTGCGTGATACCACCCGCTTCGCCGGCGACAATGTTGCTCTTGCGGATGTAGTCGAGAAGTGTTGATTTGCCATGGTCAATATGCCCCATGACCACGATCACAGGGGGACGCATAATCAGGTTTTGCTGAGGTTTTGGAGTCATGGTAGTACTGCGCGCTAGAAAATAGAGTGTAGCAGAAATGATATGATTTGACAATCAAAGTTATCGTGTGGTGACGTTGCTATTGAGCCATATAATTCGCATTCAGGAAAATGGCCAATGACTTGATTTTTACTAATAAATATGTTATTATTATCCACAAATGGAAGCACCTCGCTTCCTATTGATTTCGGCACATTGCCAATCTCATAAACTCCAAAAAGCAAAAGAAAGGATACAGGGTGCACAAATTCAAAGAAACGATAGGAACGGTAGTAACCGCGATGCGTTGTTCAATCGGCTTTTGCTGGCGGAACAATAAGAAGGACACAGTCTGGCGCGTCATTATCGCCGTCTCGAATGCAATCCTCCTCTATGTGAGCATCCAAGCCTCGGGATTGATCTTCAATTCGGTCCAGGCCGTACTGGTCACATTCAAGGGCAGACCGATCACCCTCAACGATCCCGCCCTGAGCCCCCTGCTTTGGCCGCTGGTCTTGATGGTCAGTATCATTCTGATCACCGTAGTGGTAGGCAGACTCAATGGGTTCTACACAAATCGGTGGCGTCAGCGTCTGCGGTTCTCAAACCAACGGGAGCTCAACGAACATCGGGCGACGCTTGATGTCGCCCGGATTCGCAGTAAAGAGTACGACGATTTGGAAAAGCGCATCCAGGAATTGCCGACTTCATGGCAGACGCGCATTTGGTTCTCGGAATCGATGCTCGAGCTGTTCACGATGGTGATCTCGTTCGTGCTGTTCGGTATGTCGCTTCTCTGGTACAAGCCAATCTACGCGTTGGTACTCCTGGTGACGGCCATCCCGATGGTGCTGGCGAAATTCCAGCTCGTGTCAATGTGGTGGAATCTTTTCCAAAGCCTCGTGCCCGTCCACAAACAACGGAGCGTGCTCGAGAAGCCGTATCACCGCAGTGACGTGTTCGTGCAAGCGCAGATGTTCAATCAGATGCCGATGCTCCGCAAAGAGATCGACATCAACATTGGGACGGTGATCGAGTCCTACGACAAGATCCGGTCGGTGTCGATGAAGAAAGAGATGATCGTCAGTCTCGTTTCGGCGGCAAGTTTGTGCGCTGTCATCGCGCATGCCATCTGGCAGACGATCAGCGTCACTCACGAGATCGGCACGCTCACGATCGTCATAGCGGCAGCGCGTACATTCCAGGGCAGTCTGGAGTCCATCGTGTCTCTCATCGCAGAGCAATGGAATAGCGTCAAGGGTATCATTCTCATCGAGAAGGATTTCCTGGGACTGAGACCTGTCATGAAGACGGCGTATCCGGTGATCCCGAACTTTGACGTCACGCCTCGTATCCGGTTCGAGAACGTGAGCTTCACGTATCCCGAATCCGACATGCAGGCGCTCAACAACGTCAGTTTCGAGATCAAAGCCGGATCAAAGGTTGCCATTGTCGGCAAAAGCGGCAACGGCAAGTCCACGATCCAGGCTCTGCTCATGCGCCACTATGACCCGACGTCAGGGTCGGTATTCGTCGAGGACATCAACCTCAAGAGTATCGAACCCCGCGTGTGGAGCAAGATCGCTTCGGGCCTCACGCAAGAGTATGCGGTGCTCGAACGTCGAATCGGCGATGAGATAGCTTCATCGCGACTCGGCGAACCAGTAGACAAGGAACTCGTCAAGGCATCTGCGCGGTTCGCACACTTCGAAGAAGTGGTCGATGCTGATCCCAATGGATACGACTCGCAGATTGGCGTAGAGTTCGGTGGACGGAAATTCTCCGGCGGCGAATGTCAGCGTTTGGCACTCGCCCGCGCGCATTATCGCGGGACGCCCATTCTGGTCCTCGATGAGCCCGATGCTAAGCTTGACCCCGAATCGGCCCAAAGGGTCATCGATCAGGTCTTCATGCTGAAAGGTGTGACAGTCGTGATCATCACGCATCACGTCTCCCGGGCGGAACGATGTGATCAAGTCATCGTCATGGGCAAAGGCGAAGTCGCCGAGCAGGGAACGCATGATGAGCTCATGGCACTGGGCGGAACTTACGCCTCCATGTACACCCAAGACAAAAAACGCCTTGGTCCTGAATCCTAGTCTCACCCCCGCCGCTTGTGAAAGTGGCGGGGTTTTTCATACTTTAGTTTGGGTTCAACAAGTGATATGATGCTTTTACTCCGCCATGAAATCATACTTCCTCGCCCCGCTATTCCTGCAAAAATTCATTTGGATTCCAACCAGACTCATCCTTACGATTTTCGGCCATATGAAGATCAGTGGCCTCGAGAACCTCAAAGATCTCAAAGGTCCCGTCATTTTTGCCTGCAACCATTCCAGTGAGATCGATCCCTTTATTGTTCCGGCATCGCTCCCATTCTGGTCGCGTTTCTCGCCATTGTTCTACGCCACTCGAGAACGTTCATTTTATGATACCAATGGCTGGCGCAAGTATCTTTTTGGAGGAATGTTCATCAATGCGTGGGGAGGATATACCGCCATCACCGGAGTCCACAATTTTGAAATCTCTCTCGCTGATCACATCGAAATAGCCAAAGACGGTGGTAGTTTCTGTGTATACCCCGAAGGAGGCATCACTCGCACCGGCGCTCTTCAGCAAGCTAAAGGCGGTGTGGCGTATCTTGCAGAAAAAGGGAATTGCACTATCGTTCCCGTGGGTATATCCGGTACATTCCGCACACACGTCGGCCAATTCTTTCTCGGCAAGCGATGTATCACCGTGAATTTCGGACAACCCATCACGCAAGAAGAACTTCGCACACGTGTAGTTCGTACTCCAGAAATCGGCGTTCATATCTATCGTCTTGAAGCCAAATATGTCATGAAGAAAGTAGGCGAACTCATCATTTCTGCTTTTTGTCGTGAACCGAAAGCGCGGTGATATTCAGAAAGTCTTCGATGGTGCTCGTCAGGCGTTCGACAGAGGCCTCGGATTCTTTGAGTGCTTCTTCTAGACTATGTCCTGTTCCGCTGTTATTTTTTCGTATCACTTCCAGTTGCCATTTGAGTGCAGTTAACGGGGTTCGAAGATTGTGTTGCGCCGCCGTGATGAGTTCGTTTTTTGTTTCATTAAGTTTTTGTAGCTGTACGCGCGCTTCTTTCTCTACCTCGTACGCTCGCCTGATCTTATGTGTCTGTTCTGCAACTTTTTGTTCCAAATTGTCATTGAGGTCTTTGAGTGAACCATATGCTTTTCGGAGGTCCTCAGCCAACTTTTCGATGCGTTGCCGCTGCTGTATCTCATGCAATGTGCCCCGAATGAGCATGATGCCGAAGATGACGGTGATAACGAGCAGACCGCTCTCGATGAACATTTCTTGACGAGTGTTAGCAAGAAGGGTGCGTATGAGGATGGTGATCCAGAGGCTGAAGGTGACGAGTTCAATCGTAATGATCCGGATGTTAAAGAGGTGGTGTTTGGTGATGGAATAAGCGATGAATATGAGGAAGATGAGAACGGTTATAGGGCCAAGTATAGCTAGAAAACCATATCCCATGAATGGAAAAATTATGTTCGTGAATATAGATAATATAACAGTAGTGCAGGCGCCAACGAGTATAGATTTCGCTTGAAAATTTTTCGGATCATTACTATTGTATGCAATTTTAAGAAGATGCCGAAAAGAGAATCCAAAAACTAGTATCATGTAAAAAAGCAGTAAGAAGTAAAGTTCGCCAGGTTGGTAGTCCACTCCCCATGATCCTAAAATTATGTTTCTTATGTTAAGACTAGTTTGACTTAATAAAATGATAATCAAGGTAATTACGTACGAGATACGAAGAAAAACTTTATTTAACTTTTGATATTTATGATCCTCTGTAAAATAAAGATGTTTTATAAACTGATTAAAAAAAATTGGCAACAAAGCCACCCAGATAATAGAAATTCTTGCAAAAAATAAAGAAAAAAATTGGTTGTAAGTTAGATTAATAATGACATTACTCAAAACCCAAAGCCCAATTGAGAATCCCAGTAGAAAGAAAAATCGATTTACGTTACTTTTACGATTATTAAATAAAACAAAGATACTAAGAACTACCGTAATAAAAAAAGTAATTATATAGATTTCGGTACTCAATAACAGCATATATTAAAGTGATGCACTTTCAGCTTATCATGCTACCTCTTGTAGTGGAATTGCTGTTTCTAATGCTGTGATATAATAAACCTATGAATATAAGGTTGCCTTTTTCCCTTTTAAGGAATTACGTAAAATCTATAGGTAGTCTGCCAGACTCAAAAGGGTACTTTAAGAAATATCTTGATTTTTTGCATGCAGAATCACTTTATCCGACTATCCATGAAATGACAGGGTTTTCGTATGAACCACGTGTGACAGTTAACGGTAAAACCTATCTTTCGTTTAGTTCAAATAATTACCTTGGTCTTGCAGGTCACAAAGATATTAAGCAGTCAGTTAAAGATGGAGTTGATAGATACGGCATCGGATCTGGAGGTACACGTCTTGTTTCCGGTACTTTAGATATACAAGTTGAATTTGAGCGTATGCTCGCACATTATCTTGATTGCGAAGACACCATTACTTTTTCGTCGGGCTATCTAGCAAATGTAGGAGTCATACGGATGCTCGTCGATCCGTTTCCGTACTTTAGTATTTTTCCTGAAAAATTAGGCGTTATTATTAGTGATGAATTAAATCATGCAAGTATTATTGACGGAGTGCGGTTAGCAAAAGCTTCAAGAGTTGTTTATAAACATAGTGACATGGCCGAATTGGAAGCACTTTTAAAGAAATATCAGGACAGAAGAAAATTGATCATCACTGATGGTGTATTTAGTATGGATGGTGATCTTGCCAATCTAAAAGTAATTACACAGCTAGCGAAAAAATATGATGCGGTACTTATGGTTGATGATTCTCATGCGGTCGGAGTTCTTGGTCCACACGGCAAGGGCACTGCTCATCTTCTTGGGGTTGAAAAAGATGTTGATGTTATTATGGGAAGTTTCACTAAGGCATTCGGTAATATAGGTGGTTTTATTGGTGCAAAAAAGAACATCACAGAGTATCTCCGCATTACGGCTAGGAGTTATATATTTTCTGATCCCATACCGCCAGCATTAGTTGCAGGCTTGATTACTACGACAAAGCTTATTATTGAGGGTGACCATCTTCGTGAAAAAGCACTTAGAAACAGTCAAATACTAAGAAGTGGTTTGATTGAAGCTGGTTTCACTGTTTATGGAACTGATACTACTATAATTCCTCTTATCATCGGTGATGAGAGAAAGGCTATTAATTTTTCGAAAGCTTTAACTGATAATGGTATTATAGCAACGTGTGTGAGGCGACCTGTAGTTCTCCCTGGTAAAGAGCGTATGCGGTTTTCCGTAATGGCAAGTCACAATGAAGCTGATGTGCAGGAACTTCTTAGGGTTTGTAAAAAAATAGGCAAAGAACTCGGCATCACATAAAAACAAATGGTTCTTCAGGTCACTCTTATACTGGTTGTATTTCTTAATTTGCTCCTGAGCATATTTGTATTTACTAATAATCCTCAGTCACGAAATAACAGGTTCTTTTCTCTGTTAAGTTTTATTGGTGCTATATGGTCCTTTGCCAATTATATGACTGGCATCTACGCTTTACCATTTTGGCTCGAAAGCACCTACGCTTTTGGTGGTTTGATGATTGCGGTGGGGTTGGTGTGGACTACGGTAATTACCGAAAAAATATTTAACAAAAAAAATGCGACCATTGTGCTTCTGTTCGCATTATTTTTTTTCGTTGCGTCGTATTATCCAGGTTTCATTGCCAAGACATACTATGAAATTTATATTGGCGGAGTTTTCACTGGCGTCCCTGGTGTAGGACTATGGGTGTACACTCTATTCTACCTAGCGGGAGCGTTTTTAATTTTGTATAAACTTTTTAGGGGGCAGAGGACGGCTAATGTAGAAAAAAAACTACAACTCGGATATGTTTTTTTTGGCGCGCTTTTTACACTAATGGTGACAGCTTTTACAAGTTTTATCCTACCCGCTTTTTCAATCTTCAGCTTCAGTGGCCTTGATAGTATAGGTTTTCTTATATTCTTGTCGTTAATAGGTCTTTCGATAGTTAAAGGTCATCTATTTAATATCAAAGTTATTACTACTGAATTAGTCACTTTTGCACTGTGGGTATTTATTTTGATTCGAACAATTATTGCTAAAAACACCCAAGAGATGTTAATTGAGGGAACGCTTCTCTTGATAACTATAGTTGTAGGTATTCTCCTCATCCGCTCCGTCATCAAAGAAGTCTCCCTCCGCGAAAAGATCCAACTCCTCGCCACAGACCTGCAGAAAGCCAACGACCGTCTGACCGAACTTGACCGTCAGAAATCAGAGTTCGTCTCATTTGCCACACATCAACTGCGCGCGCCGCTCACGGCCATGAAGGGATATGCGTCGCTCATTCTTGAAGGGGATATGGGAACCGTCTCCAAAGATGCCAAGGAGGCCGTGGGCCGCATATTCGAGTCGACGAACACGTTGGCAAGCATTGTCGATGACTATTTGAATATCACGCGTATCGAGCTGGGTACCATGAAGTATGCGTTCGAGACCATCGACCTCAAGACGCTCGTAGAAGACGTTATCGCCGAGCTCAAACCGAATATCGACAAGGCCACTGGAGTCAAATTCCTGTTCGGCGCGGAGAATGCGGGAACTGACTATCGCATCACCGCGGATCGCGACAAGATGAAGCAGGTCATCGCTAACCTCATCGACAATTCCATCAAATACACACCCAAGGGATCGGTGGGCGTTTCGTTGTCATATGATCGCCCCAAACATAAGTTCGTATTCATGATCAAGGATACCGGCATCGGTATCGCACCGGAAACACTGCCGCTCCTGTTTAACAAATTTAGCCGCGCTGGCAATGCCAACAAGACCAACATCAAGGGTACCGGTTTGGGCCTCTTCGTGGCAAAGGAGATCGTGACCGCCCACCATGCAGTCATTCACGCAGAGTCCGCGGGAGAAGGGAAGGGGTCCTCATTCATCGTCGAATTTGAACCGTTCGCAAAGGCGTAATCTTGTGTTAGACTGATCCCACCATGACATCAGCACGGACAATTCAGGTATCACGATGGCAGGCCAACGCATATTCGAAGGCTGGCCTTTGCGATACGCGCTGATTTCCTCTCACGTTATTTCTCAAAAGCGAGCCTTCGAAATAGGGCTCGCTTTTTGTTATGGAGACATGACGAAAGACAGTACATTAATAAATACAGAAAGGAGAACTATGGTTAAGTGTCCCTCATGTCATCGAGCCGTGAATAAGTCGGTACTCGATGCGGCTGAACGTATTGATTCCGAAGTCAAACGAATTATGTGCCCGCACTGCAGTCGTGAATTCTATACGTATTCCATGCATCACGTCGTACTCGCGCTTCCTTCACGGAGGTTGGTCAGATCAAGAACGTTCTATTGTCCGAAGTGTAAGGTTCGAACCGCCGGCATACCTTGGGAGGTATTGTCCGATGACCGCTATTGCCCCATATGCAGGAGGTTACTGTGCTAGCGCGTCACTTCACACCCGACATTCACGTGTCGGGTTTTTCTATAATAAAAAACGCCGGCATCCTCTGATGTCGGCGTGTGTTAACTCTCGCACTTCACTCTTCCAGGAGTGTG
>CAYZZN010000017.1:0-9375 GCA_964483165.1 uncultured Candidatus Saccharibacteria bacterium | reverse complement strand
ATACACGACTCCCGTCTTATTTGATGTAAGTGTCGCGGTCACCGTGTTCCCCGGTAGAGTGGAGGTGAATGTCGCGGTAACAGTAGTCGCAGCAGTCACTGTTGTCGTACATGTCCCTGTACCTGAACATCCACCGCCAGACCAGCCACCAAATGTGGAGCCAACTGCTGGAGTTGCGGTGAGTGTGACAGACTGACCAGACGTCAGGCCAGTTACAGTACATGTTGTGCCGCAATTGATCGATCCGCCTGTTGAAGTGACCGTCCCGGAACCTGTTCCCGTCTTTGTGACCGTGAGTGTAAAGGTGCCTGGAGCGGTATACTTTTGCATATAGTCCTCTACTGACCATCCGTCAGATCCTGCATCAAAGTTCACATTCCACCACCAGAGACTATTGGTGAATACGGGGCCACCAATGATAGTACCGAGTGCATTGAGAGCCTGGCTACCAAGAAGGGTGCCGTTCGCAGTATCACGGACATTCAGTATTGAAGTTGCCTGAACTCGATCACCGGATATAAATTTGGTTGAAGGAGTGACTGCTGATTGGGTGGTTGCCGAAACCGCTGGAGCTGAAGGTCCTGAAGTAAGGTTAGCACCATCCGTTGCCGAAACCGCATACGAATAGGTCGTCGCTGGCGTCAATCCGATATCAGAATAGGTGGTTGTCACCGAAGTTCCGACCTGGACACCATTGCGACTGATATTGTAACGGATGATCCCTGAAGTATCCGACGAAGCAGTCCAGGAAAGATTGACCTGAGTTGAAGATATAACAGTAGCGGTGAGCTGGGTCGGAGCCGGTGGAGCTGTTGTATCGACTGGCGCGCCCGTGGTGAATGTCTGATTAGTAGACTGTCCAAGATTATTCGCCGCGTCGCGAGACTTTACTCGGTAATTGTATACGGTATTTGCGTTCAATCCCGTCAATATGACGGTGTGAGACGTACTCTTGGTCGTATTGAGTGTCGTCTGACTTCCGTAACCAGTAGTCAAACCGTATTCGACCTGTGTGTCCGAAGCTTCATCCGTAGTCCAGCCAATAGTTGCTCCTGCAGTGGTTGGAACTGCGTTAATAGCAGAAATAACCGGAGCTCTCGTGTCAGCAACGACAGATCCCCCAGTCAAAGACACTGAGTCGATATAGAGATATAACGGACTTGATGGGGCAATTGAGGATCGTGATACGTCATCAAAACGAATATCGTCAACGCTCCTCCATGATGAGATACCAAAAGCGGTCAGTGGAATAGTGACCAGATTCCAGTTGGCATTCAACACTCCGCCATTAATGTATTTTGGATCAACAATATTAACTTTGGTACTTTCGAGAGTTCCTGGTCCATCATATGTATATAGAGATACAACTGTTTTTGGGTTCACTGCATCTGTTCGAGCGTAGAATTGCAGAGCCGTATTGGAACCCCAACTTGCACGTGCAGATCGGAGTGAGGGAAGAGCGTTCCTGTGCAACGTGAGCTTCAGTCCTGAAGTCCCACCGAAGCCGACACCTGACACAGAAACCGCATTCTCCATTGAACTGAATGATTGCGATTCACCGTCATACAAATTGCGAGCAATCGGAGCGGGAGTGCCGGATGAAGAGATGGTAAACGAACCAACTTTGTATCGGAATCCGCCGTACGGAACTACTCCAGAACCTACCAATAGAGGAAGGCGAGGATCTCCTGCGTACATACCCACCAGCACATCGTAATTTCCTGGTGCGGCAGTGCTCGGCAAAGTAAAGGTAGCAGGTGTCGCAGTGTCTCCAGACCACTTACTCGTTGGAGGTGATGGGCGGACATCAAATGATTTTTCACTTCCATTCGATGTATTCCGCAGATGCACAAATACCGTCCACTCCCCTCCGAATGGAGCAATAGGCGCGGGGCCACCACTCCAGTTGAGTGTATAACTCGTAGATACACCAGGAGTCACTGTAGAAGGCCCATTCCATGGTTTGACGGTAATAGTAGGGGTGACGCTCGACCAGTAGACAGGATCGGTTGAGACCGTTGCAGGAGGCGGGTTGCTGACGGTATCTGCAGGCTTGAGCACTATCGAGTCAATATAGTATGTGCGGGTAGTGGGAGTTTCCTTGAAACGGATTTCCTGAACGTTCCTCAGATCCCAGATGGCGCTGTCCTGAACAAAATCAGACACCGGGATAGAAACAAGGGTCCAAGTGCTGTTGACCGATATATTCTTGGTCGCACTACTAGCCACTGCCCCGTTTTGGGTGCCATATGTGTGGAGATACACTTTGAGAGGATCGACCGTATCACTATCGCTTCGAACATAAAATTCTAATTTTGAATATGCGCCAAAATCCTGTGCACTATCACAGTTACCATTGAGTCTGATAATGGACCCTGCCCACTGTGTTGGAGAAAGTGTGATGGAATTGGAGCTTCCATTGGCACCAGTGGTAGTATTGAGAGTTGCGTTTTCGAGACAGCTTGAGGAAAAAGTGGCTGATTCTCCGTCAAATATAGTGTGGGGAGACGTTGCGCCCACCCCTGCCAGATTGGCAAGCCATGAAAGATGGAATAGTTTGGGATTGATAGACGCCGCCAGAGATACGACAGCAATTATTAATAGGACAGTAACAAGGACAATATTCGCGCTCGACGAAAAAGCCCTCTTGAATTGAATGCTCATAATACAAAAATATTAACTGCCAATAAACGCATTGTAACTATTGTATCATAATCACATCAGTGTCAAACAATTATGTGGACCGCGTGGCTTGTCTGAGCTAGATTTTCTTGAATTTCTCCCATTTCTGGGCAAAAAGCTGTTTTACATCGTCAATAAGTTGAGGAGGAAGCATGGCGTCGAGAGAACGGCCGAGAATGAGTGAATCGCGGACTTCGGTAGCTGATGTTTTGGCGCCATCCGGATCAAATCGATTCATAATGAAGCAGTTCCGACCATCGTCGAAGAAAAATCGTATGTCTTCTTGGCACCCACCGAAGAATGTCACATCCTGAGGATCCATTCCTGCCACCCGGATGAGATCATCGAGCGCGGCGAGCCATTCCTGGTCATTACCATAATCAGGCAATCCCACGATGCGTATCTCAGGAAAGAGTTTCTGGATAAACCCTTTACGCTCATGGTACGAGAAGAAATGTCTGAGCGAGAAATCGGCGTTTGAACTGCCAAGAACAAGAAGTGAGTTATCTGGACCATGTGTGGCGAGCATTTCGTCGATAATACGAATGTGCCCGACATGAATCGGATTGAATCTGCCTACATAAATGGCAGGTTTTGAGGTTTTTTGCGTGGTCATGGCATAAGCCTATCATATATATAGTATCAGCCAACATGTAGCAGGTCCGGGATATCCGGGTATGAAAAAAGGAGGGTCGTGAGACCCTCCTTGTGTGTCCGAATCATCGGACAAAGAACTGATTAGGCCGCGAAGCCACCGCCTGCCGTTTTCGAGAAACTGGCAGCGCTCTGACTGGCGCGAACCGCCGACTTGGAAACGAGCGCGAAGGCTTTGCGAATCTCGCTGGGGCTGTTCCCCACCTTGAGACACCATTCCTTCGGAATTCCCATTTCCTGGAATACCTGATCGTAGTCGGTCGAACCATCATCCACACCGATTCCGCAGACGATGTGTGACTCCTTCTTCAGGAGATCGCGCACCACCTTTTTAACGTCGGCTGCCGATGCGGTCGAACCTTGATCACAACCATCGGTAATGATGGCCGTCACCGTCCGAACCGGGATTCCGTTATTTTCGAAATCCGCAACCTTCGCCACCAACGTCGCCAACAACACCAACGTCTGATCGTAGAGCGGCGTACCACCCTGCGGATTGTAGTTGCGTTGCGACATTTCGACGGCGTTGTCGATTGTAACGAACGGGTACAGCGAAGTCCCATTCAGATACCGACAGTGAACTTGAATACCATCGCCGGCTTTGGCACCCTTGAGGGCATCCAGAACCGCGTTGTGACCGTCACGAACGGCTTCGGTGTTGCCGGAAACCATACGGATCGAACCAGAATCGTCGATCAGCTGGGTAACTAGCACCACTTCGCTTGCCAGCGTATCAAGAGCTGGCATGCCCATAGCCGCATTAATCTGTGCTCCGATGTCAGTGACATTAAGCACGTCCGCAGCGGCCTGTGAAAGCAGGCCGGTTGCTTGTGCATCAGCGATGAGTGCACCGACATCTGCAGTTTGACTTGGTTTGCTCATAATTTCCTTTGCTTGAGTGTTTGTGTCGTGCCTGTTTATTCCATGAATCCCGGCCAGTTTTCGATGGCATCCGTCGACTTGACGAGATGCATGCCTTCACTCGCGAATTGGGCAAATGCCTGATCCGCAGCGTCAGTGAAGTCAGCGATGAAACCGCCGTTGCCGTCCGGAACCGCGACCGCCGAAGTGCAATCTTCGAGAAGATACACTTTCTTGGCGAGTTCAGGGTCCTGCTGTTTGATCTCCGTGAGGAGATCCGCGATGGTCCAGGCCACACAGTGACTTTTGGCCTGACCGGCGATGATCACTCGATCAGCGTTGAGAAGCGTGCGGATGAAATTCGCATTCTTCTGTCCGATGGCGCGACCACTCTGATCAATGAGGACTTCCGGACGCAGAATCGAGTAGTTTTCAGTGAGCGGGATGCCCCCTTTAACTTCGAAACGCGTCTGGCTAGCACGAGCGTGATTGTGGAAGAAGCATGCCTCTTCGACAGCCGCGACGAGTGCGTGTCCGATACCACCGAGCATCGCATGATACGGCCAGATGGTGAGGGGGAGCTTCGAATCACCTTCCAGTTTGCCGCAGTAGAACTCGGCGTACTTCTGAAGGGCGTTGTACATTCCCGCTACCGCCTTGGGGTTCTTGTCAGGCGACAACGACCAAGCGACTTCCGGATTAACCTTGATCGTCCCCTCCTTGAGTGTCTTCGAGTTGACCGGCTCAATGATCGGATTCGGGCGTTCACCCTTCGCGTTCACGAAGAACACGCGATGAAACACCTGAGTGGCTGTGTGCGTATCCATCGTCGGCGCAATCATCGTAATGATGTGCAGATACCGATAGATGAACTCGCACAGACGCCGGTTGTCGTCAATCGCGCCAGTTCCGCTCCGCCCACCGACGAACAATTCGAAGCCGGGAATACAGAACGTATTTTGCGCGTCAACGATGAGCAGTGCGATGGTACGATCGTCTTGCGAAGCAAGTTTGAGACCGTGCCGCTGGCGCCAAGCGAGTGCCGCTTGTTCAATGCCCGCATAATCAACCCGACGAACGGAATCGACCGCCTTGGGATTGAAGTGCGAGGGTATCGGCAATTGCCGTACCGGAGTTGCAGTTGTAATCATAACTTTCTTTCTGCCTTTCTGTTTGCGTTGTTGTGTGTTGTTTCGTTTGGAAACCGCTTTCTTGGAAACGGACCTGCGCAGCGGTTTTTTGCGCACGGTCCGTATGATACGACGTGTACGTTTCATAATCAGGTGATTCTGAGTAAGGTAATTTCCCTTCTCGTGACCACATAGAGACCACCATCGTTGCCCATGAAGAGCGACGCGTCCGATGAGACGAACGGCTCCGTGTCCGGAAACCGCTTTACCTCGACGATGGTTCCTCCGTCATGTTTGACCTGGACGATACCTTCATCGGTTGCACAGAGAAGCATTGCGCCCACTGCACATTTCCCACGAATGGTTCCAAGCCAACTACCATCACCGTCTTCCGCTTGCGCATGTCCTTCGACTGCACCATTTTGACGGATGACGACGCATTGGTTGATGCGTTTGCCGTTTTCCTGCGAACTCCACAAGAACCAAGCTCGGTCCTTCGAGAAGTAGCAGGCGGTATCGATAAGCTGACCGCGCATGGGCGGCAATTTGACCGTATCATTCATGCCGCGCTTTTTCGCATCGAATACCAATCCAACGCGGAGCCTCCCTGCCCAGTAGAAACCAAACCCGAAAGTCGGTCCCACCCAGAACAGAGTCTGGCCCTGCAGAACGTCACCCATATACTCATGACCGATGTCCGCATCGCGGTAGACTTGTCCACTGCGAGCGAAGTAGTAATGAGACTGGTTCGAGTCAACCAGCGGCAATGAACCGTTGGTATCGACGGTGAGACGTTCTTTCTGACTTGCGCCATCAAAGACGATAACCGTACTTTCCTTTGCGATAATGGTCCGGCCACCGGAAATCCGGCAACGCAGATGAGGATCGAGAGTTCCCCGCATCACAACCGTTTTATCCTCACGACGATACTCATTGCCTTCATGTACCAAATAACGGAGAACTCCGTTTTGATACACAGCTGCAAGGATGATGCCTTGATTCTTATAGACGATCGTTGCTTTCACGGTACCTCGTATTTCGACTGTTTCTTTAACTTTGCCGATCGCTCCCGGTTGGCATACCGGACACGCATGTCGTGCGTATTCGAGCGAACACTTGGGACACGTTTGCCAGTTGAGAGTATCCAAGAGACGCTGAGGGAACTCCCCCCGAACATCTTTCTCGAACACTTGATGGAAGTGTTGAAGCAATCCATCAGGCAAAATACTCCAATGAGCTGCCGGCTTGGGATACCGTACTTCCGGGTGGAAGACAGTGATCCGGTGCATCGGACGCGCATCATGATTCACTCGTTCTTTCGCCGCCTTGGGAAGGTAGACACCCCCATACGGGCCGACAAAGAGAAGCGACTGCATGAGGAGCGCCGAGAACGAATACCAATCGGATGCCTCGTTGTGCGGCTTTGCAAGAAGCGGCGTATCCTGTTTGGGATCGCACCGCGTCGGGTCCACGAATTTCTGAGTGAATACCTTGCAAAAGAATCTGCCGAACTGGAATGAGTCTGCATCGATGACATACATGTCGCTTCCCCGTACCAACACATTCAAGTCGTTGAAATCGCCGATGACGGCGCCGGCACGATGAATGCCGGTAACAGTTGCGTGCAAATCTTTGAAACCTGCTGCAACTATAGCGTTCGAGAATCCCTTTGACCGAGAATCTCGTCTGCTCAGCTGAATGAGTAGTTCAGCTCCCGACACAAAATTCATCGTGTACCCGCATACAGCGCCCGCCTGAGATCCCGACGCAATGGTCGCTATCTGGACAGGAACTACAACGCGAGGAGGAAGTCCTTTTGGGAAGCTCGGGAGTTTATGCTGATGTTCAGCAATACGATCCCGTGCCCCTTTCTGCTCATGGGGATTGCCATCGTAGTCAGGATGATCCGGGGGTTTGAACAATTTAAGTATTGATCCCCCACCAATATCGAGAATGTCGGCTTCGCCTCCTTTGCCGATCGCCTTCAACGAGCCGACCCGGAAGCGTTTTGTGCCAATCATTACATCCATAATTATTCCTTGGGTTGCGAACGGCGGCGGACGACGATCAGTGTCGTATCGTCCTTGAGCCGTCCATGTTCTTCGTTCATTTCGCCAGCTTTCCAGTCCGGAATGCAGAGCGAGTTATTGATGAGATTCAAGCGACGACGTACTGCTTCCGGTTTCCGGAAAAATGCGTCGTTCGTCCAGAATTGCGACAACGGACCCACCAGCTCTTTCTTACCCGGCAATGTCCGGTCACTTATGCGTGCGAAGTCTCCGGCGCCGTCGGTTCCAATGCAGATACTCTGCAGATCCGCCGTCGGTAATGCTGTATGAACAGCGAGCCGAGCCAGATCGGGAGAGATGCTGCTCTCAACGAGACCTCCATACGCGATGTACGGCGGCTCATTCTTGGGAAACGGGCCGAGGACCCTCACTTCTCCATTCACGGCATAGACACCATCTCCAACACCCAACACGAAGGTTGAATGCGGAGTAATGACAAGTGCGAGCAAGGTGAAGAGGAAATGGTCATTGACCGCGCGTGAACGCGAATCTGATTGCATTTCAGTGAGACGTTCGGCCATAGAAGCAACGAGTGAGACATGGAGCGGCACGAGACATGCATCGAGCACTTCTCGTTTGATATCAGCTCCGTCAGCACTCTGCCAACCGAAGAGCTGTGTGAGACGATGCGCCAGCATATTGGCACCCAAACGGGCACCGAATTCGCTGAACGCCCCTTCTCCGCAGCCATCTGCGACGACAGCTACGATGCACTGGTCGCTCTGCCGGATGGCAAGAGCGTCCTGATTGTTCTTCCATACGAACTGCTGACGATGGTCGGTTCCGACAATAGAGCCGGAAGCGATATCAAACTGATTTAGTATCACGTAATATCCTTTCTTTTCCTTGAGTTTTCAAGGTTCGTTGTACTTCGGTAAGACTACACATATTTTTTGATATGTCAAGATTTCCCTTGACTACCCTTCTATATGCATGCTACCTTATTAGTGTTCTAAATACACTATATCAAACCACTAATAAATATGCAAGCCCCAAACACTGATCGACAAGGGGTTTGCAGTTTCAAACAAATCAAATATGACATACAATATTCCCATGCCAACCACTCGCCCCAAGGAACGTTTCACCCCCGGTGTCACCGTGGACGTCGTGGTATTTACCATCGAGGACAAACAACTCAAGATTTTGCTCATTCGACGCGCGGATGAACCATTCAAGAACATCTATGCCCTTCCCGGCGGATTCGTCCACAAAGGAGAAACTGCGGCGGACTCAGCTGAGCGAGTACTCCGCGACAAAGGAGGCATCGAGAACGTGTACATCGAACAACTCTACACCTTCGATGCAGTGAAGCGCGACCCGCGCGGACAGATCATATCCATCACCTATTTTGCACTGGCTCCTCGCGAAAAAATAAACATCGCGAATAACCCGCTCACGGAAGAGCCGACATTCGTGAGTGCGCGAGACCTCCCTGCACTTGCGTTTGACCACGCGGACATCGTCGCGTACGCATTGAAGCGTCTGGCGGATAAAATCCTATACACAAATATTATCTACTCTCTCCTTCCCCGACAGTTCACGCTCACTGAACTACAGACGACCTACGAAACGGTCTTGAGCAAGAAAATAGACAAGCGTAACTTCCGCAAGAAATTCATCGACCTCAATATCATCCGTGCAACCGGCACAAAGCGAAGCGGACTTCGACAGCGACCGGCTGAACTGTATACGTTCAAAGCTGGTGGCGTAAAAGAGTTGGATATATTCTTTAAAAAATAAAAAGCGCCGACAGTTCATGTCGGCGTTTGTGCTCAAGGTTTCCATTGCCTTGGCAGAAGTTCGAAGAGCGGCAGATGGCTCTCTACCATGCTCCGAGGAAGCGCGAGGATGCTGACCCACGACGCCCCATCTACACCCTGGCCCGGGACGATCTCGCCTTTGACATATTCCGTAAGGAACAAGACTGAGACGATGCCATCGCGCGTCCGGCTGTAGCGCCAATCCTTGATGCGACG
>CAYZZN010000016.1:8666-9496 GCA_964483165.1 uncultured Candidatus Saccharibacteria bacterium | reverse complement strand
GGTGCCGAGCTGGTGTTCCGAATATCCTTGATCGGCAGAGAAGGTATTGGCGGTACCGGATCCATAGGTGACGCTATATTGTCCCTTGAGCGCCTGTTGTTCATCAAAGGAACGAAATGCTGAGTACGAATACAGGTTGATCTTGTCTTTCAGGGCGGCCGCGAACATATCTTCCAGGAACGGCCAAACCTCGGTTGCTATCTTCGAAGTACGGGTCTCGCTATATTCGTAGGTAGTTGGAATCTGGGTGAGTCGTGCAGGGGCGTAATGTTCATTCAAGAAAAACACTTTTGAATATTTTTGCAGAAGCTCAGGATCAGTCTTGCTTAGTTTTTCTAGAGTCTCGACAGTCCCGGTGATCTCACCAACGTCTCGCTGGTATGACTTGAGTTTCTTGGCGATACTGCCGACATCTTCTTGCTGTGATTCGAGGGCGATACGGGTGTTTTCGAGAATGTCCTGGAAGGCCTGCGTAGTTGATGAGAAATTGGATTCGAGTACCGATACGCGCTTGACCAACTCTTGTTCATGGTTACTCAGAGTGATGATGCGTGTGTGCGCATATACGATGCCACCCAGAGCCAGTATGGCTACTACCACGCCACCGATGATGGCATTTTTTTGTTTTGGATGCATTTTTTGCAGGTTGTTAGACATAGTTTCTGATGCGTCTCTCGTAAAGCGTATTGTATCACTATTTTTGATTCTGACTAGCGATGATATACTACATACATATGACATACAATTCATTACAACGCGGTTTTATTCCTCTCATTGTGATCGCCATCGTCGCGGTCACGGCCAGGCCGTACGCCGAGGCGAGCGCTGAT
>CAYZZN010000016.1:0-8656 GCA_964483165.1 uncultured Candidatus Saccharibacteria bacterium | reverse complement strand
TCTACTATTCTTCGAGCGTAAAAAAGGCGCATGTTGACATTGATTCGCAGGCCACCACTACAGCCGAATCGGACTCATCTGCATCCTCGACTGCCACACGCGAGGGCTCCACTGAACGCAACCGCGCGTCACTTCTTACTCTCTTCGAGATGGGTGGAAGTAATGTGTGTCAATTCACCGGACCTGCCGCACAGGGAAGCTCATCGGGGACTGCCTATTTGAGCGGTAGCAATATGCGTGTCGATGCAACGATCACCGGAACTACCGGCACTACCGAAGTTCACTTGATACGCATGCAAGATGACGTGTATGTTTGGTCGGGCGCGCAGGGTGCCAAGATGAATATGTCGCTGGCAAATAGTCAGGGCCAATCGTCCACATCATTTGATATCAAGCAGGACGTGAACTACGAATGTCGCCCGTGGACTACGGATAATGCAAAGTTTAGTATTCCCACTTCGGTTAAATTTATCGACCTCAACCTCATGCTCAATAGTCAGTTGAACACCATTAAAACCAACGGTATTCCCGCAGGCATCAATGTGAACGGCGGCGTATACGTCAATCCATAGTCGCTTCACCTGTCAATATAAAATCGGATACAAAAAATCGCCCGGACTGGTTCCGGGCGATGTGTGTAACAGTCCTACTTGCAGAGCTTTGTGCCGAGCTCGAGCGCTTCGGCAAAGGCAGGATTGAAGTTCCGCCACTCGGCAGGGATGGCCTCGAGACCGCAATTGGCGCCGATGAGCGCGCCGACCACTGAGGCATTGGTATCAGTGTCTCCGCCTGCGTTCACTGCTTCGAGCACTCCTTCGCGGAAGTTGGTGGGATGACGGAGGAAGGTACCAATAGTGAATGCGACGGTATCCACCGCATGGAATCCGCAACCCACTGTTTTCCTCAGGTTTTCCGCAGAATCGCAAGCGAACTCGAGTTTACTCAGTCGCTCGCTGACATCATGTCCCGCAACGCTCTTAACTTCGATGACCTCAGTGTCACTGATGGCGCGAAGCAAGAGAGCTTGGTCGGTGACGTCGGTTATCTGGTCTTTGAGTAGATGTGATACGAACAATGCCACTGGATATGCGGCAATGCTTGCGCGTATGTCAGGGTGCGTCATTGAACCCAGTGATCGGCACATGTTCCACAGGGTGATATCATCATATCTTTGTACTGCAGTCACAATGCCGATCGGTGCGACTTTCATGACAATACCGTTGCCGCATCCCTTGCCGGGACCGAGATCGTGCGGAGGCTGGTCGAGATTACGTCGACCTTCTTTGATGTCCAGTATTGCAGCAGTTGTCGTCTTGCCCCACCCGAACAGGCTTTTGTTGTATTCACGCACATGTTCCGTAGCGCAATCGAACATGCGGAATTTATTTCGCGTACGGATGAGCGAACGGGCGACGGCTCGGGTGAGTTGCCAGTCATCTGTGGTGGCGCCTGGCTTGAGATCCTTGGTATCCTTGATGCGTTGTTGCAATGGTTTGTGGAATCCGGTGATCCCGTGTCCATTGGTGCGTTCAAGGATCTGTTCGGTCCACAATGTTTCCACCGGCATACCCATGGCGTCACCAATAGCGGCTCCCATGAGGCAACCTTGGATCCTGTCCAACAGGATTTTTTCTTGCATATATAGTTCCTTCTGTTTCAGAGTTCAGTTTCTGTTCTCATCCTACGTGCCAAAGCGGAAAAATCAAGTACGCGATCTCATTGGTTGCACATGCGCCGCGATACCGATAGCGGCGGCAACGATGACGATATTCTTGATGATGTACTGACCTTCGAGCGTCGGTACCAGGAATCCAGACCACGTTGCTTCGGGAATACAGAAAAGCGGCATAATGGTCATGATCATATGGATGAAAAGGAGCGGAATGACCACGCGTTCTGCGCCGCGAATGAGGAACAGGATGCCGATCAGACATTCAAAGAGGCCGAAGATGACCATGAATGTCGTGAATGACATGCTAATGGGCATGGTGGCGTCGAAGAGTTTTTCGACGAGAGGTGCGGCAGGGGAGAGTCCGGTGCCGATGACTTTCAGGATGCCGAACCAGAAGAAGACAACGAAGAGGCTGATGCGCGCTACTGGGATACTCAATTTCTTGAATGCATTGATAATTTCAAGATCAAGGGTGCGGAGAGTCATGATTGCCTAATTATACAATATGTCGTACGCTTGTGGTATTCACGTTATGCCTATTTTTATATCTATCCTCGCTTCGATCGCGGCGTTCGCTGGAGGCTTTATCGCTCTGCGATTCCGCGACAAGTTGCATATCATACTCGGCCTTTCAGCTGGTGCCGTTATTGGCGCGGCGCTTTTTGATCTCATACCCGAGGCCATAGAATTGGGTGGGCCGGCATTTTCGGCGGGAGAGATTACCGCCCTCACTGCCGCAGGCTTTCTCACCTATCTCATTCTTGACCGCCTCTTTTCTTTCCATGAGCATACGATCGAATATCATAGTGGTCCGGGACACGTCCATTCGAATGCGCGCGGCTCTCTCGGCGCCGCCAGCTTCTGTCTTCACAGCCTGATTGACGGTGTTGCTATCGGCCTGGCATTCCAAGCATCGGCCGCTATTGGCGCAATCGTGGCCGTGGCAGTCGTCGCCCATCGGTTCTCTGACGGCATCAATACCATTGGCGTTATTTTGAAGCATCGCGGCGAAAATAGGCATGCTTGGGGTTGGCTCACCGCTGTCGCGCTGGCGCCGATCGTGGGGACCGCTCTCACCTCCGCTTTTTCCGTGTCAGATAGCACGCTTGCCGTCATTCTTGCCGTCTTCGCTGGTTTCTTCTTGTACATTGGGGCGAGCGATCTTATTCCCGAAGGTCATCATAGCCACTCCAAGATACTGACCACGGTTATGACTATTGTTGGCGCGGCGGTGTTGTATCTGATCGTGAATATCGCTCACATGTAGTTAGTGATATAATTGTTTCAATGTTGAAACCTCACATTGTCATTCTCGGTGCGGGATTCGGCGGTACCTATGTCGCCAAGAAGCTCTTGAAACACGTGCGGAAAGGCAGGATCGAGCTCACGATCGTGAATGCCACGAACTACTTTCTCTTCACGCCACTCCTCCACGAAGTAGCCACCGGATCACTCACGCCGACCAGCGTAGCAGAACCATTGCGCGAAATATTCGAAGGGACGTCCGTCAAGATCGTTCAGGGACGAGTTGAGTCCATTGATCGCCACAACAAGACGGTAAAGATTGACGGCCATATTGATTGCAAACTCAGTTATGACTATTTGATCATCGCGACTGGAGCCAGTACGAACTATTACGACATACCCGGCGCCGAAAAGTTCTCATTTCCGCTCAAAAATTTGTTCGATGCCGCGCGCATCAGGAGTCAGGTGATCAACTCATTCGAACAGGCTATTTTTGCCAAGAATGATGTCGAACGCGCGCGTCTGCTCACCTTCGTCGTGGTAGGTGGTGGAGCAACCGGTGTTGAGACTGCCGCGGAGATGGCAGACTTCGTTACTGGCATCACTCACCGATATTACAAGGCAACCAAAGGGTGCGATTTTACTGATACCAGCGCGTGCAAGCCCGAAGAAGTTGCCGTCAATCTCATCCACATGGGTTCAGAAGTGCTCGAGATGTTCACGCCGCGATTGAGGATGGCCGCACATAAAAGACTGACCGACAGTGGCGTACTTCTCCATCTCAATACATCGGTAACGGAAGTGACGGGACAGGGACTCAAACTCTCCACCGGTACGTCTATTGCCACCAATACCGTCATCTGGGCGGCCGGCGTCAAGCCTATCATTCCGCATTTTGACGGCGAGCTTCCAGCATTGGTCGGAGGACGTCTCGCAGTCGATGAATATTTCCGTGTGAATGGTAATGCGCATATATTCGCTCTCGGCGATGTGGCGGGATACGTTGATCGCGATATTCTTGAAAAAGATCCGACCAAGACCAAGCCGCTTCCCATGCTGGCGCAAGTTGCCGAGGCGCAGGCTACCATCGTGGCTGCAAATCTGATCGCATCCATTCGCGAAAGGCCGCTCAAAGGTTTCCATTATCATTCAAAAGGTTCCTTGGTCTCAGTGGGGCAGTGGTTCGCCATCGGTGAGATATTTTCATTGCATATCGTTGGACGCTTCACCTGGTGGCTCTGGCGCATGACCTATCTGTTCAAATTTGCTTCATGGAAAAAGCGCACCCGCATCGCCTTTGAATGGGCGCTCGAATTGATCTACCCGAGAGATATCACCAAGCTGACATAAAATAAAAAAAGCGCGATCCGAAGATCGCGCTTTGAATTTTTCCTGACAAAGATACTCAGAACCGAGCGGCAAATCCCGCGTGGATGATGCTCTCTTGTTTGTCGGAGACCGAACGGAGGTACGTCAACGATCGGCTACTGAGCTCGTAGGTCAACCCGCCGCCAAAGGACATCTGCGCATCTCGCCCCTGATCCAACGGATAGAACGCGGTGCCGTAGGACAATTGCGTGTGCCTGCCGAGCCGATGCGCTATCTCGCTCTTGATCCGTGGACCTCGTTCCCCGACACTGAACGGCATTGATTGGAACCGGGTTCTCCAGAACAAGACTGGTCGGTCGTTCTTCTGTTCGCCCAGACCCACTTCGAAGTATGCATAGGGATTGGCTTCGAAGATCTTGATGCCGTAATGGACTCGATTGCGTGAAGTGAAACTGTCGAGCCAACGCTTCATTGACTCAAAATCGTCGGGTTGTAACGATATAGCATCACGTCGCGCTTCTTCGAGCGTGCCACCAATGGATCCTTGGATAAGCTTGATACCCATCTCACTCATCGGCTCCTTGGGCTCGAATCGGTCGAGCTTGAGCCAAATCATGAAACTATCTCGGAGACTGTTGAGTATAGTATCTCCGAAAATATCTTCACCACGTGATTGGATCTCTGGACGGCCATGAACATCACGAATGAACGCGTCCCGAACGAGACTCATATGTGATGAATACCCAAGCGTTCGATAAGTGACCTGTTGACCGTTCTGGGGCATGGCATATGAGAAGAGTTCCCATAGGCTTGAGTTGTCGTCAGGGTCCTTTGTGATGGATGCCGCAATACGCTCAATTGAAACAGCGAACGTGGTTATGTTGGTATTTGTCTGTGACTGCACCGTCCGTGTCCCAAAGAACATCAGGGCGGCAAGGATGACCGGTAGGGCGTGGAGGGGGGTGGATTTCATAGGGGATTTCTCAGGGTATGTGGTTGGAAGGTGCCAAAAAACTCCCCGTATACTAGCTCTATTGCAGGAATGCGCAAGCGGTGTGTGGATAGGCGGCTAGCACATTCTCGCTAAAATGGCTAGAAATAACGGTAAAACACTAATATAAACACGTCAATATATAGCTTGACAAACAGCCATATTATGCTATAATATATACGTTAAAACACTATGCCACTTCGGTGGAATTTCATAGGGGTTTTTAACAAACAAAACGCAACAATAGGAGACTCTTTGAAAAATAATAATCATCAAGAACACAAACCGCGGTACATCTTCGGGTTCACTGAATTCTTCAGCAAGGACCAGAAGTATGGACACGTTGCGGTTCCCGGTATCAATAAACCGCTCGTCATCACGGGGAAGACGGGCCCACGCTTCATCGGCGCTGGCGTCACGGAACCGTACATCACGGCTGATCCGTTCGACGCGTTTCCGCGCAAGATGGATGAGTTGGTCCTTGAGGTCGAAACCCGACGGGGACGCCTCGAAGTCGTGGCCTGGGGCGCCAAAAAGTCCTGGGAAGCGGCCAAGGCTGCTATCGCGGCCCGTCCGATCTACCGGGTCTGTCGCGAGAATCAGTTCATGCACAGAAGCGAATGGGACGTGCCCTTCATCGGCACTCTCGAGCAGATGATTGCGCTCTGTCCTCGTGACGGCAAAGTGGTGAGCACGGTTGATCAGTTTGCTCCCGTCTATGTGACGGGCCCGATCACCGCCCTCAATCGCTTCGAGCTGAAGACCCCGAAAGGTCACTGGCATCCGTGCGAAGATCATCGTCCGTTGCCCGAAGCGGTGTTGAACCGCGGCGGAAAAACGGTCTATCGGATCGAAGAGCATGCCGGTCGCCGCATCGCCAATCTGGCGCTCGGGACACTGGACGAGATCGCCGCGCAGTTCGTCCGGAACGGCAAGGACAAACTTGCCAAGTATGAAGGCGAGAACGCGGAGGCGACCATCATCTGGTATCGGCACGAAAAGCCGACGTGGCTCGGTGAGCATTTCACGCCTGAAGGTGTGTACGTGTCTCCCGATACCGCGAGTTCTGAATGGGTGGATGTCGCGAGTCCTTTGCGGACCCGGACCATGGAGGTGACCGCTCCGGCCACATCCACCACCAACACGACGACCGTGGCCACCCCGGTGCTCAAGGGTAATCAGAAGCCGAAGCCCGTCCCTATGCCGAGGTCGGTCAAGACGCGTGACGGCTTCCGTCGGGTTGAAGAACTAGGTGGTGAGCTGAAAAGCTTCGCCGCTCTCGATCGTCTCGTATCGCTCAGGTAAGTACGAAAATTCAATATCCCCGCTGGGCAACCGGCGGGGATTTTTTATTGGTAGGCAGGCATTTACATTCAACTCTTTTTATGGTATCAAGAAAGTAGCAAAAAGAACACTGAAAAAAGGAACAAAGATGAAAATGAAATGGCCCGAGTCTGTGGCGCTCATACGTCACGATACCTCGGAATACAATCTCCTCAAGGAGCGTAAAAAACATGATCCCTTGTACAAGAATTTCTTGCAGGCATGGGACCACGATCCTGGTTCGGAAGCGGCAAGACAGCTTGCGCAGGCGGTTCAAGCAAAGTTTGCGCTCGGCACAGGGGATGCAAAGACCAAGTTGGCGGATGCCGAAGGCCGGCAAGCCTACGAGACAGGTGTGGCGTTACGCGTTCGTGAGAAGGTTCCGCACGTCATCTTCGTCTCGCCCTACGATCGCGCCGTACTCACTCTGAAACACATCACTCGCGGATGGCCGGAATTGGCTGACGTGAAAGTATATGAAGAAGAGCGGATCCGGGAGCAAGGTCATGGCCTGTCGCTCATCTACAATGATTGGAGAGTTTTTCACACGCTCCATCCCAAACAACGTCAGCTGTTCGAGATCGAGGGTCCCTATTGGTACCAATATCCCCAAGGTGAGGATGTACCCATGGTCCGTGAACGCAATCGTTCGCTCATGGGAACCCTCATCCGTGAGTATGCGCGCAAACGCGTTCTCTTGGTCACGCATCACCTGAACATTCTGGCGATTCGTGCGAATCTGGAACGGTTGAGCGCAGAGCAGTTCATTGAGCTTGATAAGAAGGATAAGCCGATCAATTGCGGCGTCACGATGTATCGAGGCAATCCCCACAAGGGCAAGCAAGGTCATTTGGAACTTGATTACTACAATCACCGGTACTACCGTTGATCTCACGGGCGGCCCACAAGGTCGCTCTTTTTATATGCGCACCCTTTTCAATATCCCAAAAATGAGGTACGCTGAATCCTCATTCCGCACAGCATTCCATGGCCAAAAAATCTACCCAATCAATTTCTGCGAGCAAAGCATTCTCGGGCGACACCGTCATCCGTTTTGAGGACGTGTCTTTTGAATATGGTCACAACAAGCCTATCCTCGAAGAGGTCTCATTCAATGTGCGTCGCGGTACCAAAGTCACCATCATGGGCCAGAATGGCGCGGGCAAAAGCACTATTTTCAGCTTGATTCTCGGTGCCGAGCACGATGGCAATTCAACCGAGGGTAATAAGCCTGAATCAGGGGAGATCCACATTGCCGCTGGTTCGACCGTTGCGACCGCGCGTCAGGTCCTTCCGCGAGATCAGATGGATCTCACGGTCCGTGAATTCTTCGCAAAATGCTTCGCCGAGAAGAAATATGATCTTGATCCGAAGATAGATGAGGTGCTCGAAGTCGTGAACTTGAATGCGCCTTCGAGCGCCAAAGGCGTCGTCGATGTCAAAGACCGCGTGCTCAAAACATTTTCCGGCGGTCAGCAGGCGCGATTGCTTCTTGCGTCGGCCCTCATTCAAGACCCTGATATCTTACTTCTCGATGAACCGACCAACAACCTCGACAAGGCCGGCATCGAGCATCTCACGCAATTTCTTATAAATTACCAAAAGACTTGTCTGGTGATCTCCCACGACGCGGAATTCTTGAATGCGTTCACGCACGGTGTCTTGTATTTGGATGTCTATACACGGAAAGTTGAACAATATGTCGGTGACTATTTTGATGTGGTGGAACAGATTTCGGCGCGTATCGAAAAGGAAAATATGAAGAATGCACAGCTCGCCAAGGAGATCCAAGAGAACAAGGACAAGGCGAACTTCTTTGCTATGAAGGGAGGTCAGATGCGTCTGGTGGCAAAGAGAATGCGTGAGAAAGCTGAAGAGCTCGAAGAAGAGAAAGTCGACGTGCGTAAAGAGGATCGCACCATCAAGCCGTTTACCATTCCTGCGCAACAAGACCTTATTGGCGATATTATTTCAATTTCATCTTATTCAGTCTTGAATCCGACGACACATAAGCCGGTGAAGCGTACTTGTTCAGTTGCATTGCGTCGCAAAACACATCTCCTCTTGTCTGGTCCGAACGGCATAGGGAAGAGTAC
>CAYZZN010000015.1:1445-9522 GCA_964483165.1 uncultured Candidatus Saccharibacteria bacterium | reverse complement strand
TCTTCGAGGATCTTGTCCTTGTCTCCATCAGCAACCTTCGGATAGTGTTCTGACTTGAGCTGTGAAGCTGGCAAGAATCCGACGATGCCTTGCCACTCGATCATGAGTCCACCCTTGTTGGCTTCCTTAACCATGAGATCGAGGGTTTTCTTTTCTTTGATGGCAATCTCGGCCTCGCTCCAGATGAGCGCCTGACGAGCTTCCTTGAGAGAGAGTTCGTAGTAGCCTTCTTTGTGTGCAGTGTCGACGATCTTGGCTGCGATAACATCGCCAACGTTGATCTTCTTGATAACGTCGCGGGCGATGATGAATTCACGACCATAAATGATACCGGTGCCGAATGGGGCGAGGTCAATATAGACCGATGACTTTTCGATAGCGATAACCGGACCCTCGACGAGATCGCCGATCATCGGTGGATTCTTCATGGATGCAATAAAACTACCCATGACGCTGGCTTTCTGCGCGTCGGTGAGCTCCATCTCGGCGTTCTTTTTTGTCTCAGCAGCTGCTGCTGACGCTGTGTCCACGACTTCTTCCTTGGTGACTAACGTTTCTTTTAATTTTTTGAACATGAATGTTCTGCCGCCCCGTTTTTTAAAATAATAATAGTTAATTTCGGGATAACGCGCAGATTGGTAAATGAACTACGAACAAACACTTGAGGTAATCGATAATACCTTAGGATTGATTTTTTGTCCATGAAGGGGTAGATTGACAGCAGAAGGAGAGGCCTATGAAACATTCAAGAATGCCCTGGACCATCAAAGGTCTGGAAAAATGGTTGGAAAGACAGGCATCTGATACCAAGCGGAAATTCAGAAAATACGCCGATATCTACGATCGTTCGTTGTATCTTATCCAACTCAAGGATCTGTGGAAGCACATTGAGTTGAGAATACCGTTGCCGGTAAGCACGATCGAAACGCTTCCCGAAACTCCCGAATCACGGCGTCAACGGCTCGAAGAGCAAAAGCGTGATACGGCGATCGATGCCTTGCCGACGTGGAAACGCGAGAAGATCCTACAACACAAACGTCCGGATACAGCTAATCCTCGACGGAAAGGTGCTCGTTCGAAACCGCCACTCCCGTTCCCGTTGTACACACGCACCATCTGATGTCAGGTGGTGCGCTTTTTTTATTCCGTAATATTTGCTAGCATTAAGCACACTATGATCATCAACTACCTGGGCGGCCAATTCGTGAAGATTCAGTTCGGCGATACCATTCTGGCCTTCAATCCTGTCTCAAAGGATTCCAAGCTCAAACCCGCCAAGTTCGGCGCGGATGTGGTGCTGACCAGTGTCAATCATCCGGATATGAATGGTGCTGACCAAGTCGTTTTTGGCGACAAGAAGCCATTTGTTATTTCAGGTCCCGGTGAATACGAAGTCAAAGGAGTTTTCATCAAAGGCTTCGGTTCCGAATCAGGCTATGATGGCGAGAAGCGTATCAATACTATATATACAGTATCGCTCGAGGGTATGAATATCTGTTTCTTGGGCGCGCTCAATACTATCGAGTTGCCGAAAGAGGCCGACGAAGCCATCGATGCGGTGGACATTCTCTTTGTACCGATCAGCGGTGATGGAGTTCTCGATCCTGCCAAGGCCTACAAGCTGGCGGTCTCCATCGGTCCCAAGATCATCATCCCGGTCAACTATGGTGACAGCGGCGACAAGGATGCCCTGAAGAAATTCTTGAAGGAGGCTGGCGAGAATCCGAAACCTGAGCCGAAACTTACCCTGAAGAAGAAGGACCTCGAAGGGAAGGAGGCGGATGTGCTGGTGCTGGAGAGGGAATAGCACGCACTTTTCACTTTTCACTTTTCATTGTAAACTTGTAAATACCTATGGCCATCCAAACCACTCTCGACAATCTCCGCGCCAAACCCGAACACGTCCGCAAGAGGATTGCGTTTTGGAGCTCTCTTGGTGTAACACTCGTTATTTTCGCATTCTGGTCGGCTTCGTTTTCTCTGTCCAGCACGACGGTGCAAGGATCCATGGCTGCGGCTGTCGCCGAGACCGACACTCCCGGAGAATCTCTGATTGCCGGTGTCGGCAACTTTTTCATGGATATCAAAGAGATGATTTTTGGCGCCAAGAAGATCACCTATAGTGAAGCTATTGTTACTCCAGGGAAGAAATAGATTTAGATAATAAAAAACGCCCCGACTCAGGGCGTGGTGACGACTGCGTTGGGGAAGGGGACTTCCCGCAATTCGTAATTGAATAGAATGTCGGTATCGAGCAGGTACTTCTTCTGCGTTCCATCCTCCATCCTGACGTAGATGATACTTTTCTTGAAAACGGAACGATGATACGCGACCTGTTTTGCGCTCGGCTCGGTCCACTGTATGTGTTGCAGGACACTCGCACTGCTGAACCAATGGTTGCCGGCGAGTAGTACAAACCCCAAGAGTAAAAGCACCATGGCGCAGCACAGCCATTGAATACTGATCAGGAGTTCTATGAGTGTAAACCCGTTCGTACGGATAGTCTTTTGTATGTTCATGAGGTGATATCTTTCTGCGGCAAGAGTAGAACAATATCCATCATATGTCAAGTCGCTTCTCCGACTCTTTTTTGCTATAATTTAACGACGAAACAAACCGACAGTTTTCCCATTCATGGCAAAAAAGAACGATATAGTCGAAGCAGAATCAGCAGCACGCGCACCAGGCGAAGGTGTTGTCGCACGCAACATCACGACAGAAATGCGTGAGTCTTTTCTCGACTACGCCATGTCGGTCATCACCGACCGCGCGCTCCCTGATGTCCGCGATGGACTCAAGCCGGTGCATCGCCGCATCCTCTACGCCATGCATGAGAAGGGTTTGACCTTCCAAGCCAAGTTCCGCAAGTCCGCTGTCGTGGTGGGTGACGTGCTCGGTAACTACCATCCTCACGGTGACGTTGCTGTATATGATTCCATGGTCAAAATGGCGCAGGACTTCACCATGCGCTATCCGCTCATTCAAGGTCAAGGAAACTTTGGTACCGTCGACGGCGACTCGGCTGCGGCCATGCGTTACACCGAAGCCAAGATGTCCCGTGTGTCCGCCGAACTGCTCCGCGACATGGACAGGAATACCGTCGACTTTCGACCTAACTATGATGGTACTCGCAAAGAGCCGACGGTTCTCCCAACTGCAGTCCCGAATCTTCTCTTGAATGGCACACTTGGTATTGCTGTCGGTATGGCCACCAATATTGCGCCGCACAATCTCCGTGAAGTTGTCGATGCGACTGTGCATTTGATCGATAACACTGACGCGACTGCTGAAGATTTGTTTGCCTTCGTCAAAGGTCCTGATTTTCCGACGGGTGCCGTGTTGTATGGCGAGAAAGATATTCATCATGCCTATGCCACCGGTCGTGGTGGCATGACGGTGCGTGGTGAAGCTGAGATTACCGAAGACAAGAAGGGTCAAACCCAGATCGTCATCACGTCCATCCCGTATCGCGTCAACAAATCCGAGCTCATCATCAAGATGGCTGATCTGGTGCGCGAAAAAGTCATCGAAGGCGTTCGTGGTTTGCGCGACGAATCAGACAAGGATATGCGCATCGTCCTCGATCTCAAGAATGGCGCCTATCCGGAAAAGATCCTGAATACGCTGTACAAGCACACGCAACTCGAGGAAACATTCCATATGAATACCGTGGCGCTGGTCCATGGCGTGCCGCAGACCTTGTCGCTCAAATCTATTCTCGAAGAATTCGTCGAGCATCGCATCGAAGTCATCCGCCGCCGCACCAAGTTCGATCTCGATGCCGCCGAAGCGCGTGAGCATATCCTGCTTGGATTGAAAAAGGCGCTCGATCACATCGATGAGATCATCAGCTTGATCCGCGCATCCAAGGATGTGGCCGATGCCAAGGCCGGTCTCATGAAGAAATTCAAATTCAGCGATCTCCAGGCGCAGGCTATTCTCGAAATGCGCTTGCAGAAGCTGGCCGGCCTCGAACGCAAGAAAGTACTGGATGAACTCAAGGAAGTTCAGGCGCTCATCGAAGAACTCAAGAGTATTTTGAGCTCCGAAAAGAAAGTCCGCGGCATCATCAAGACAGAGTTGATCGACATCAAAGAAAAGTACGGCGATGATCGTCGCACAAGGATCGTGAAGCATGGCGTCAAAGAATTCAACCCTGAGGACTTGATTGCAGATGAAGAGTCCGTACTTGTCCTCACCAAGGGAGGCTACGTCAAACGCACCAATCCTGATGAATACCGCAAACAGAAGCGCGGCGGTGTCGGTGTTGTCGATCTTGATACCAAAGAAGAGGATTTTATTTCACATCTCGTGTTCGCCTCGACACACAATGATCTCCTGGTCTTTTCCGACAAAGGCAAGGCCTATCAGATCAAGATGTATGATATTCCCGAAGGTAAGCGCGCCACCAAGGGTAAGTCCATCATGAACTTCCTGTCACTTGCGGAAGGCGAGAAGGTGACTTCCATCCTGCCAATGCCCAAGAGCAAGAAAGAGGCTGAGGGACTGTCGCTCATGATGGTCACCAAAGGTGGCACCGGCAAGAAATGTTCGGCCACGCATTTCAAGGACGTACGTCGTTCAGGTCTCATCGCTATCACACTCGATGCTGGCGACGAACTCATTTCAGCCTCTTTCGTTTCCAAGAATGACACTATCACCATTGCCACCAAGGAAGGTCAGTCTATCCGTTTTGACGAATCAGATGTGCGTGAGATGGGACGCAATGCCGCTGGCGTTCGCGTGATCCGTCTAGCCGAAGACAAGAAGGGTGTTGCCGTCGATCACGTCATCTCCGCCGATATTGTTTCCAAGGATGCCAAGAATCCAGCACTGTTCGTCATGGGTGCCAACGGATACGGCAAGAAGACCAAACTTGATGAATACAAAGTTCAGAACCGCGGCGGTTCAGGAATCCTCACTATGAATGTCACGGCGAAGACAGGACCCCTCATGGCTGCAAAGGTAGTTACTGATGATGAAGAAGAAGCAGTGGCTATGTCCAAGAAGTCGCAAGTTATCCGCGTTGATCTCAAGGAGATTCCGACATTGTCGCGCGCGACGCAGGGTGTCCGCGTTATGAAACTCCGCGAAGGGGATAGTCTGGCGAGTTTGATTTGTTTGTAATTTGTTATGAGTTTTTTTAAACCTAAGAAGAAGATTAATCAATATGCAGATACGTGGGGCATATTTAATGTCACGGTACAAAATTTCCCAATGATTTTTCGAGTGAGAACATCGTTTGATAATTATGCTCCTCTTAAAGATTATTGTTACCAAGTTGGTATTGCGATTCCTTTTAATCAAAAAACAGAAACAGGAATAGTTTCTCCTCAAGAAGATAAGGAGTTAGCAGAGATTGAAGATCAAATAATTAAATATATTGAAGATGATGATTCAGGTCTCGTAGGCGTTATTACAGGTCAAAATATGCGTGAGTTTGTTTTGTACACAAGAAATCATGTGAAAGTAAAAGTTGCTTTCAACTCATTAAAGAACTCGATTAGCGGATATGAACTTCAATTGATGGTGAAAGATGACCCAAGCTGGTCTACTTACTTTTACTTGAGAGGAAACAAATAGTTATTTCAACACAAAACCCGCATTATGCGGGTTTTGTTGAGCTCCACTGGAACAGAATCCAGACTTGCCATTCGGTATGTATATTATATTTTAATTGAATGCTAAAAGTCAAGCTCAAGATAATCGCTTTCGCCTGTGGAGCGGACGGGAATCGAACCCGCAGCCCCGAATGGCAAGTCTGGAGCTCCGCGCCAGCGGCCGCCCCACAGGAGAAAACGATCATCTTTTGAATAAGAGATTTTGACCACTCACCTGTATTAGTTGCACTACACTTTAGGAATCGTAATCACAAACGTCGCCCCTTTTCCTTCCTCACTCTTGACTTCAATCGTCCCTTTCAAGTCTTTTTCGACAATTGTCTTGATCGTTATCAGACCTATTCCGCTGCCACCCTTTTTTGTCGTGAATGATTCGGTGAACAGACGCTTTTGATTTTCTGGAGAAATTCCATATCCGGTATCTGACACGGAAAGCTGTATGTGTTGGTCATTCTTAATCACCGAAATAGTCACCACATGATCAGTTTCTCCATTCAAGTACGTCGCTTCAGTGCAGGCATCGATGGCATTCGAGACCAGATTCAGGATCAACTGGTGCAGACGCACCGGATGAATAGGAAGGTGTACAGATTCTTTTTGTTGGACGTCAATCTCAACTCCTGCCATGCGTGCTTTGTACCCAAGAATGTCCTGGACGATGGCGATTTCCGCACCGAGATCGGCATTTTCTTGCAGTATCTGTTGTTCTGGTACGTCTTGTCCGAACGATCTCTTGACGCTTTCCATGAATGAATTGAGACGACGAGATGCATCGATGATACCACGTACTTCCTGTTGAGCGCCTTTTTCTTGGACATGCAGAGAAATCGATGAGAGTGGAGTCATCAAGTCATGGAATAGGCCCTGAGCAAGCTTTCCAAACTCAGCATTACGCTGGAGTTCACGCATATGTTGTTCTTCGGCACGCACGAAAGCCGCCGTGCGTTCGGCAATGCGGCGTTCGAGCGAGTCACGTTCAGTTTCGAGCAATTGTTCGGAAACACCTGCGCGATTCCGGGATATGCGGATCTCACGGTGTGAGAGCCACGCGATGACTGCGATGAGGAGGACTATAGCGCCGAAGATAATACCGTCCGTCGCAGTGAACACGCCTGCGCCTGTGACGGGACCCTCCGCATCTACCTGCATAAATGAGGAGGGGTTCATAGTATTATTTCCTAGGCGAATGGGAAGATACGCGTTTCATACGATCACCAAGACTATTGATAAGCGTTATGTCGACACATAACACCACGACTGTATCAATGCCAGATAAAGAAACGATGAAGAAGTGTGGGAGATTTGATGAAGAAATGGCTAATGTCATATATCCATGATGTACCCCTGACTCGGCATATTACGTATCAGCTTGGGCATGCCGGGGAGATCTATTTTCCTGCGAATATTGCGGATATGGGTCTCAATGGTATTCGACAAGAGGTCACTATCCGCGGTCCAGACATGCTCCATGATAAGAACACGGGACACCACCACGCCCTTGTGGCGCATCAGGTATTCGAGCACGCCGAACTCTTTGCGCGTCAGGTTGATTTGTTGCCCGTCGCGGCTCACTTCACGGGTATCCATGTTGAGTATCAAGTTGCCGACGGTGTATATCCGTTCGGTGACCAGTGCTGGTCGACGGTGGATGGCCTGCAATCGCGCCTGTAGCTCCTCAAACGAAAAGGGCTTGACGACATAATCGTCAGCCCCGTGATTCAATGCCGCAACTTTGGTTTCCGTGGCATCAGTTGAAGATAGGAAGATGATCGGTGTGTTCCTGCCTGCGGCGCGTATCTCCTTGCAAATGGTGAGCCCGTCTTTTTTCGGCAAGGAGTAGTCGAGAAGGATGGCATCATAGGCGTAACTTTTTCCCATGAATGAACCGTCACCACCATTATCGGCAGTATCGACGACATATGAGCGGGCCAAAAGGCTGGTCTTGAGAACCTCTGAAAGAGTAGCGTCATCTTCTACGATGAGGACTTTCATTGGGTGTTAATCAGTTAATGAGCGCAGTATAGCAGAGGAAATCCAAATGGGAAGTGTTCTATATATTGAAATGTTGAATAACATGTGAACAAGAGAGGGTGGTAATAAAGCGGTACGGGGAGCGTCTACAGGTGTATGAGCGCATCCGTCGTTGGTTATATACTCTGAATGGCGCTACAATCAATATATTGTCATTGTTAACCCATTATTTTCCATGAAAAAATACCTCATTGCATCGGTCACTGCTCTTATCGCATTCGCTTCTGTTGTTGCGGCGCAGAGTTTTACATTCACGAACAATCTATCGGTTGGCAGTGCCAACCCCGACGTTGCCATGCTCCAAGGCAGGCTTATTGCCGATGGTTACGACATTCCTGCAATAAGTTCAGGTGTCGCCGCAAAAGGATATTTTGGCGCACAGACCAAAGCCGCAGTTATAAGGTATCAGATCGCGAACGGTATTC
>CAYZZN010000015.1:0-1435 GCA_964483165.1 uncultured Candidatus Saccharibacteria bacterium | reverse complement strand
ATTCCGAATACAGGATTTGTCGGACCACTGACGCGCACGCGTTTGAATCTGGTTGTAGACAGCCGTGCCCCCGTGATTAATGGCATCGAGGCACCCACGAGCTTGACGGTGAACGAAAAAGGAACGTGGAGCATCAAGGCGACCGATCCCCAGAACTCCTCACTGAGTTACTCAGTTGATTGGGGTGATGTGCCGAGAGCATATCCTGCGGCCATGTGTCCGGAAGGGTATTCATGTTCACCTGTGGGCACAACACCGTCTTCCGCACAGCAAAGCTCAACATTTACTCATTCATATGCGAGCTCAGGCACCTATCTAGTAAAATTTACCATCAAGAACAGCGCCGGATTCAGTACACAATCGAGCGCGACAGTGAAGGTGGGCAGTGATTCCGCCGGTTCACTCAGGGTAACTTCTCCGAATGGTAAAGAAGTCTGGCTCAAGGGCACAACTCAAACCATCAAATGGACAGCTCCGAACTATGTGCGGACGACGTATGCGGATCTGAAGCTCGTTGAATACCAAGAGCCTTTCGTGTGCCCCGCGACCTTCTATTGCATGCCTCCTGCGCCAGTACATACTTACCCTGTTGCTTACGGTGTCAGTATCAATCAGAATTCGTATTCTTGGAATGTAGGCCAATACACTCCCGAAGTCGTGATCGCTATTTATCCTGTACCAACATACACCGTTCCTGATGGTGTCTACTCAGTTCAGATCTGCGAAACGGGCACAAACAATTGTGACACGAGTGATGCGCCATTCACGATCAGCTCTTCTGACACGCCTTCAGTCAGTGTGATCTCACCGAATGGTGGAGAAGTTTGGCCGGCAAATTCCGCTCATCGAATCGAGTGGGGCATAGGCGGTGTACTTCGGGGTGATTCTATTACCAATACAAAAGTTGATATTTATCTGGATCAGACGAACATTTACTGTATCAGGGCACCGTGTGGCAGCACCTATGTTCTCGATAAGAATATTTCTGCATCCACTATTTACAATTGGATAGTGGCAACAGATATCGTGAACAATCCGATTCCCGCCGCGGATTACACGATGCGCGTGTGTCTGGCCGGATCGACGACGAACTGTGATTCGAGCGACAAATATTTCACGATTTCCGAGAAAGCAGGTCATACGATCGATATACTTTCTCCGAATGGTGGAGAGACCTACCGTATTGGCAGTCAGAAAACCATTTCATGGAATATCGAAGGCAGCATTCGTCCCGAATATCGCGTTGCGCTCACGTGGGAACCTGGATATGCACCGATCGCAATTATTCCTGCAACCCAGACCTCATACAGTCTGACCGTGCCGAGCTCCGTGTGTTGGGGAGGTGATGCATGTGGAGATTTCACTCCGGGATCATACCGGGTCAAGATCGCTCTCTATGATAGTCAGCCATGCGTAGGCTACTGCATGCCCACAG
>CAYZZN010000014.1:7242-9702 GCA_964483165.1 uncultured Candidatus Saccharibacteria bacterium | reverse complement strand
GTGCCATCAAGAATTTGTGGCGGAGCGCTTCACGTCGATACGAGACGCCCTTGATGATGCGCAGGTCGATCTCCTGGTTGATGCGGTCGATCTCGGTGCGAATGGTTCTGATGGTTTGATGCTTGCTCATGGCATTGATATATAGGCTTATAATATCGAGAAGTGTCGAGTCGGAAAACCATGTCTGGAAGTAGCGCCTGCTAAACCTCGACATCCGGCTTTCTGACTCTCAACTTTCCGACTGGTATAAGTATAGGTGAACTATCGTTCACCTGCAAGTAGCAACTGGGGATAAGTCTAAAAACTCTACTCCCTCAACCCAATCTGCAATTCATGCAACCTTCTGTATTCCCCACCCTCAATCTTCAATAATTCCGCATGCGTCCCTGACTCTACAATCTTCCCTTCTTTGAATACCAAAATCTGATTGGCGCGACGAACCGTTGAGAGGCGGTGCGCAATGATAAAGGTCGTCCTTCCCTGCATCAACTCATCCAGCGACTGCGTGATGATCTTTTCTGAGCCCGCATCGAGTGCTGAAGTCGGTTCGTCAAGAATGAGAATGCGCGGGTTGCGCAGGATGGCACGAGCGATGGCCACGCGCTGTTTTTGACCCACCGACAACTTCACGCCACGTTCACCAACGACTTGTTCCCACTTCTCGGGGAACTTTTCGATGAAGTCGACGGCGTGTGCTTTGCGAGCGGCTTCTTTCATTTCGGCATCAGTCGCATGAAAATTACCGTATTTGATATTGGTCTTGATAGTGTCATTGAACAGCACGACTTCCTGCGGCACCACGGCGATCTGCGAACGATATTTCTTGAGGTCGAGACGGCGAATAGGATGCCCGTCGACGAGCACATCCCCTTCTACGGGAAAATGAAATGCCGAAATAAGATCGATGAGTGTGCTCTTGCCGACACCGGATTCTCCGACGAGCGCGATCACGTTCCCTGCTTTGACTTCAAATGAAATATTCTGCAGGACCGGCTTACCCTCATCATAGTGGAATGAGACGTTCTTGAATGAGATGTCACCCTTCACCTCGAGAGACACGGCGCCCTTGGGCATATAGTTTTCCGGCGCGGTCTGCAATACCTTCTCCGTCTGCTGAATGTTGACGATACCGTTCTGGATGGTCTGCCACTGACGCGCGATGGTCACGAAGGGTCCGAAGATCATGGCCGCATACGCGTTGAAGGCCAGAAGCTCGCCGATAGTCATGGTCCCATTGTGGATATATATGACCGAGAGGACGAAGATGATCACCTGAGTACCAAGAATGATAAAACGCTGATAGAGCGTGAGTGACCCCCAGATATTGGTCATCTTCATCCAGAGCGGAACCGCTTTGCGGCTGTTGGTGAACAGTTTTTCACGCTCATATTCTTCGGCAGTGGCCTGCTTCACAGCCAACGCGTTGCCGATGGCGTCATAGCTATCACCCCAAAAATAGGTCATGAGCACCTTCCAGTATTCCTTCTGGATTTCGCCGAGCGGACTAACTTTGCGTAAAAGCACAAAAACATAAATGACAAGGCCGAGAACAAGAAAAACCGCCAGGAATGGTTGGACGTAGAATGCGATGCCGAGGGCGATCAGGATGGACAGGATCTGCGGTGCCAGATCGATGACGATCCTACCGGCGATAGTTTCCAGTGATCCTGCGGCGGTATTGATGTTGTTGCCGATCTCGCCGATCTTGTTCTTTTTATGGAACGACATGGGCAGTATGAGCAAGTAGCTGAATCCGCTCGCCAGATAATCTAGCCAGATGGTATTGGACAGATATTCGCTCAAGATGGTACTGCGCCAGTCCAATATATAGGTGATGCATTGGATGACCGCCCAAGCGATGAGCAGTGCCACATAGAGTTCGAGCACGTACCCTGCGATGTGGAAAACCCCCGGACTGATGATGGCATCAAAAAAGCGCCCGGTGATATAGGGTATAACGCCATTCCCGATAGCCGAAAATATCCCCATCACGCTCAAAGTGATGATGCGGCCTTTGTATTGCCCCAAATATTTGAGCAGAACTTTGAACCCAGTGTATAGTCCTTCACGGGTTATTTTTTGCGACTGTTCAGTATCGTCTTGCATAGTTCAAGAATCCTAACACAAAATAGAGCCCGGCATCTACCTCTCTTCCGGTGGCAACACGATGGTTTTCTCAACAACTATCGGCATGTCGGCCTGTGTTTCAGCCTGAGACAGTTTGCCCTTGGTTTCTGAAAGCTCAAGTTCCTTGTCATCAAGTTTGCGAGCGAGCTTCTTATTGTTACTGCGCATATCCATGAGGCGGAGACGCTCAGGGATGGAGAAGATCCAGCTCAAGAGCATACCCATAGCGACAGCGACAACAAGGACGAGTGCTAGACTACCTTCGGTGTTCCAGCCCAGGAAATTGATCGAGACGATAGCGAGGTTCTGAATAGCGAAGATGAGCGTTGCGGC
>CAYZZN010000014.1:5263-7142 GCA_964483165.1 uncultured Candidatus Saccharibacteria bacterium | reverse complement strand
ACTGCCCCATCCTCTGATGGTTTCCACTGGTCAGGCGCGCAACCGATGGCGATGGTGTCGGGACCAATGTTGTATTCGATCCACGCCGAACCTTCCTTGGCCGGAAACTCATCGTTCGGCACCAGACCGAGAATACCTTCGTAGAAAGCGCGAGACTTCTTGATATCAGTCACCGCGTAAATAGTAAACGCGACTTTGGTGAATTTCATAGGTGAGATAGCTAGAGACTTTTAAGCAACGGGGTTACGACCCTGAATAATGCGGATAAGGAACATCACGATGGCTATGACCAACAGAATGTGAATAAACGATCCGATCGTATAGACACCCACGACACCGAGAAGCCAGAGCACCAAGAGCACGATAGCAATTGTCATAAGCATGGGATTGTATGTTTAGTGAATAATCGTTCCCTCAAAGATATGACGAAAGTGAGGAACGGATATTACACCGAATGTTCCTTCGTATCCTTCACCCAGATCAAATAAAACGCCGGCACAATATAGAGTGTCAAGAATGACGACAGCGTCAGACCAAAGATGACTGCCCCGCCAAGGGAGCGCCAGACTTCGTTGGAAAGCGTCACGGGAAGAATACCGAAAATGGTACAGATGGAGGTGATGAAGATAGCCTCGAGACGCGCCTTGCCTGCATCAGCGATGGCTTCTTCGAATGGAATACCGCTCTTGATATTCAAGTTGATCTTATCCACGAGAATAATGGAGTTCTTCACCACGATACCGAAGAGTGCGAGAATACCGATAAGCCCCGGGAATGAGAGTGGCACATCGAAGACGGCGAGCCCGATGAATACGCCGATCAAGGCCAGTGGAATAGGCACCAGGACGATGAGCGCTTTCCTGAATGAGTTGAACTGGATGATGAGGGTGGCGATGATGAGGATGAGCGCGATGATCATGGCACGCAAGATAGATAAAACAGACTCAGTATTCTGCTCATTCTGACCACCGTAGGAAATATTGTACCCACCTGGCATCTTGTATGACTTAAACTTTTCCTGGAACGCGGCGAGGATGACCTGGCCATTGGTGGTTGAATCCGCCGCGGCGGTAAGGAGGATGGTGCGCTTCTGGTCGATGCGCGTGATCACATCCACTGCCGGTTTGAGTTCGATCTTGGCCACATCCTTGAGGAACACCGGCTGGCCGATGGTATTGAGAATCTGCAGATTCTGGAGGGCCGCCAGGTCGGGAATGGATCGCTGGTCGAAGGTGGCAACCAACTGGATCTCTTTCTCGCCAACAATGATCTTCACCAGCTCCGTGCCGGAAATAGCCGTGCGGAGAGTTGATCCGACAATGGCGGCATTCAAGTTATTCTGCTCCATGCGCACCGGATCCAATGCGAACGTGTACTGAGGAACTGATTCCTTCTGTGACACATTCACGTTGACCGTGCCCGGAATGGATGCGAGCAGAGGACGGAGTTCGCGGACGATCCGGGAAAGTTCATCGAGATCATCTCCGGCAATATGCGCTTCGAATGCGGCACCGGCCGGAGGACCGCCCGCCAATGTCGAGATGCTAATCTCAACTCCGGTAGTACTCGCCAAATCCCGTCGTACCTTATCGGCAAAATCATATGATTTGATGTCACGGTCGTGCGCGCCTTTCAGAGTGAGGGTGATTGACGCCACGTTCGACGAACTCGGGCCACCACCACCAAATCCGTTGCCCGCGTTCGGACTCGAACCGCCAATGGACGTCGACATATTGGCGACTTCCGGATAATCGAGCAGTTTCTCCTCGACTAACTTCACGCGAACATCCGTCTCGGCCAATGCGGTGCCCACCGGAGCGCGCATATCAACAAAGACATATTCACTATCCTCAACAGGGAAAAATATGCTCTTCACGAC
>CAYZZN010000014.1:3805-5163 GCA_964483165.1 uncultured Candidatus Saccharibacteria bacterium | reverse complement strand
GCCACCTTCTTGCCTCCCTTCTCATACCACCAGATGAGATAGCCTTCGATGAGGATGAGTAGGGCGCCAGCAATCCATGCAACCGCTCCGCCCACAAAGAATAGGACAGCGGCAATGGCCAGGAGAACACCTTCGATGATGAAAAAGAATTTCTTGGTCAGGCGGATACGCTCCAAGACTGCGGCCAACGGATGGTTGATCATGAGTGCAATCAAGAGTGACGCGATGAGCGTGATGGAGACCGTGACCGGGATTGATTTCAAATATTCGCCGATGATGCCGCTCGCGAAGAGCAAAGGCAAGAATGCCCAGACAGTAGCGAGTGTAGTGGTGGTCAGCACCCACTTGAAATCGTTGAGCACGAGCAAGACGGCTTCCTCGGGCGTGAACTTGCCCGTGTTGATGTATTGCTTTGTCGCCGATACCACCACGATGGCGTCATCCACGAGGAGACCAAGTGCGAGAATGAGCGAAAAGAGCGAGAGGAAGTTGAGTGTATAGCCGAGCATGAGAAGCACACCGAACGTCACAAAAAATACCAAGGGGATAGCCAGACCGGCGACTAATGCTTCTTTGAGTCCGACGATCAGGAACAAAATAAGGAACACCAGGAGCACGGTGAGCAAGAAGTCGTGCGAGAGTTGTGTGAAGTCGGTACGAACGAGTTTGGCCATATCCATAGTCACATCGAAGGTGACCCCCGGCGGCAGTTTCTTGACCATCGTCTCGACGGTGGCGCGGGCCGTATCGACGGTGTCCAGTACGGAAGCTCCTTGGCGTTTGACCAGCGACAGACTGATGGAATTTTTCGGCTCGGAACCGCCGATGGAGAGACGCGAGTATGTCGTCTTCTTGACCGCCTTTTCACTCACCGTGGCAATATCTTTGATGAATACCGTACTGCCGTCGGATTCATGCGAAACCGGTACATTGGAAATATCTTGAATGCTATGTAGCGGCACATCCGAACGTACGGGCACCACAAACATGCCTGAGTCAAAATTGCCTGCAGGGATGGCGGCATGTGCGGCGACTATGGCCTGATTGGCCACGCTTGAGCTGATACCATAAAAGATCAAACGATCCGGTTTGTAGGCAACTTCAAATTCACGCACATCTCCCCCGGAAATACCGATCTCGCGCACACCGGGGATCTTTTCCAATTCCGCCTGAATATCTTCGGCGTATTGGCGCAAGGTGAAACCATCGTATGGTCCGGTGAGTGCAATGGACCAGATAGGTGTATCGTCGAGAGATATCTGTGTGACCACCGGATCTTTTGCTTCCGTGGAAATATCAACCTTCGCGTCGGTGACTTTATCGCGTAGCAGACGTACCGAAGTATCGATATCCGCGTT
>CAYZZN010000014.1:0-3795 GCA_964483165.1 uncultured Candidatus Saccharibacteria bacterium | reverse complement strand
GCATCGAATTCGACGGTGATGGATGACACCGAATTGAACGAGTTTGAGGTGATCGTGTGAAGTCCGGGCAGTCCGGCGAGTTTGGTCTCGATCTTCTTGGTCACGAACTGCTCGACGTCGGTGGGCGAAGCTCCAGGATACAGCGTAGTTACGATGGCGATGGGAATCTTGACTTCGGGACTCGATTCGCGGTTCAGATTGAAAAAGGAATACAGTCCCCACGCGGTGATAACCACGATCAGCAACACGACCACGCGAAATTTGGTTACGAAAAAGTTGAGCCAGGTCTTCCTGAGCTCGGGTCGGAATTTCAGACGCTCAAGATAGCTGCTATCTGATGAATGTTCTTTGTTGATGTCGTTCATTGTTGTGATGTAAAGCGTACCTTACGATGTGTTTTGAGGCCGAGGACTGTCTGAGCGACTAGAAATTACTTGATACAAGGCGAGTACAATGGGAATTGCCAGATGCTTTGCATCGGCAATTCCCGAGCCTTGTATCTAGAAATTTCAGGAGCGAGTTACGCAGGCCGAGAAAACACATTGTAAGGTACGCTTTGCTATAGAAACTACAAAACCGTAACCACCTGCCCTTCTTCGAGCTCATACACCGGCGAGACGATACTCATGTCATCCGTCATTCCCGATATGACTTCGACGAAGTCCCCGCGGACCTGGCCGAGGATCACGTCGTTGCGCTTGATCTTGGACTGTTCATCGACGGTAAAGACGAATGCCGCACCAGGAATAATCTTCACATTCTGTATCGGCACGATATACGGCTGGACACCTCCGGGATTGCCCGATGATGCCGCCTGAACTGCACGTTTTGCTTCGATCATCGCCTGTACATTGTCACCCACCACCAATCCTGATTGGTCCGAATTGAGGATGGTTATATTGACCTCGGCTTTCTTGTTGGTTGCGTTGACGCTTGGTGATATACCGCTCACCGTACCCTTGACGCGACCTTCAATAGTGACCGCCGCCCCAACGATAATACGCGAAACATCTTCACCGCTCGCGAACGCTTGAACCTGAAGCCCGCCACTGCCGACCACCGTGGCAATGAGCTGTCCAGGTGCCGCGAATTCGCCGACATGGAGCGGCAACGCGGAAATCTTCCCGGTGATCGGCGAACGTATCACAGTCTTTGCGAGTTGAGCCTCGAGAGCGCGCACATTGGCCTCCGCGATGGAGACACCGGCCTCAGCAGCAGATCCTTGAGTCGACGGTGAACCCAGAGATGCCTCGGCGGAGGTCAGTGCGGTGCCAGTGACGCTCACCGCGGTACGGGATGCGCTAACGACGGTCAGATACTCATTGATGACAACACGGTCTTCTGCATTTGCCGAGAGCGCAGCGTCGTTAAACACGATTGAAATATCATTGAGGAGACTCCCGATAGTTTCGAGAGTTGATTGTGATAATAGAATAGTCTGATGTATCTGTTCATCGCTCGAGCTGGCACTAATACCGTCAATGGATTTTTTCCATGCATCGAACGTGGCATTGAGACCGGTACGAACAATACGTATATTGCCACCGATACGGAAGTCTTGACTGGTAATAAATTCGAACACGGGAGGCTTGTCGACATTCTGATTGAGAATCAGTGGATCAGTCTTAATATGAAGAATAGAATCCGCGTTGATATATGCGTCACGAATCTTGTCGATAGCTCCCTGACGGGAAGAACCATATTGTCCTTGCGCAAGCGTGAGTGACGCGCGAGCAGACTCGAGCTGGGCACGGATATCAGCATTCTGGAGTTCAGCGATGATCTGACCTGTATATATAGTATCTCCCACCGCTGAATTGATGATACTTATCGGCGCCGCGACCTGACTCTTGAGATCGGCCTGAGCATGCGACTCCACTACACCTTGTACCGAGACGAACGAACTACCATTCCTGAAACTAGCGGCGGATACGACACTGACCGAGGTTCCGAGGGGCACCACATCAGCAGGAGTACTGCTCGTAGCGGCGCGACCAGCGATAACTGCAACAACAATGATAAGACACCCGCTGACCGAGGCGATCACGGCATGGTGCTTGATATATGAAAATATGGACATGCTTTCGATAATACCTGAAAAATGACGAATTTGAAAGTGCCGTCCTCATTCGTTGAATATACTCGCAACGAGCTTGACTTTATACTATATTTATGTTATTGATATATCAGTATTTCAACAGTTCTCTCCAACCACAGAAAGGACACCCCATGAACATCATCGTCGGATCAACCAGTAAGCAGAAAATCGATGCCGTCACCAAGGCCTGCCGAGAACTGGGCATCACCGCCACTGTTACCGGAACAAAAACACGTTCCGGACAAAACGAACAGCCGGTGGGTTACTACGAAACCTTGAGTGGCGCAATCACGCGTGCGCGCGGTGCCCAGGAAGAATTCCCGGACACGGTGGCCATCGGCATCGAAAGCGGCATATTCGACATATCGTCGGTATCTCCGGTCACCGTAGACAAAGCGGTGATCGTGATTATCCTGCCTGATGGCCAACAAATCATCACCACTTCACCGGGAGTCGTATTCCCGCAAGAATGTATTGAGATCGCCGCAGAGCGCGGATTCGAAACCACCACAGTGGGTTCGGTCATCGCCGAAAAACTCGGTGGTGATCCTGCGGATCCGCACGCCACCCTTACCAAGGGTAAGGTAACCCGCGAAATGACGTTGGTTGCCGCACTCAAGATTGCACTTGCGCAACTGTAGTCCTCTTCCCACGCTCCCTGCCCTTCCGGCTCGGAGCTTTTTTATTTCCATTCATTATCTTCATAAGCACTTTTTGGATGATAGCCGGGTCGCTATATATCTGACCAGTTTCAGTGAACATGGCGAGCGGCGCAGGAATGATACGCTTGTCCGGCTGTTCAGTGAGCTCAAGCTCCACTTTTTGCTCGAGGGAATATTTGAGCAAAACCTCATCGGGAATAGGTGCCGTGTTGTGGATGATATGATCTGCCGATCTCCCGATATGTTTTTCTATATTCTTGATGAAGTCAGTTGCCGTATACCTATCTGTCTCGCCTTTCTTGGTCATAATATTCAAGATACAGATTATCTGGGCCTTCGAAGAAAGGATAGTTTGCTTCATACCTTCGGGCAACAAGGCAGGAATGATACTTGAATACAGATCTCCGGGACAAATGATCAGGTAGTCGGCTTCCTTGATCGCCTTCAGAGCAACGGACGACGCGTGAACATGCGGCTTCAAATAAATATCCGAGATCGAATGCACATCCGGATGCCATAACGGATTCTTGGCGATGGTATCGATATTGGTCTCGCCGAAAATCGTATTGCCGATGGACAGTCTCGCGCAGAGTTCCGTTTTTTCTTGTGTCACCGGAATAATCCGATGCTCTCCGAGTCCGCAGAGTCGACGCATAGCATCCAATGCCTCATTCTCATTCCCCACTTTTTCAAGTGCGTGAAAAAGCAGATTCTTGACCGAATGACTATGGAGCGGACCGCTCTCATAGCGGAAACCGAGTGCACGCGCCAGAATATCGTCACTGCAGAGAGCAAGGATGCATTTGGTGAGATCTCCCGTGTATCCACTGCCGTTGTATTCTTTTTGCAGTACTCCCGTCGAACCGCCAGAATCAGTACTCGGGCAGATGCCGGTGATGCGGATGTCACGAATCCCCTTGAGCGCCTTGAGGACTTGCGAGTGTCCACCGCCGCCGCCGATAGTTACAATATTAATGTTGTTCATGTAGTACAGAAAAATAGCGTGACTTTGATAATAAGTCATCGGGTGGAATG
>CAYZZN010000013.1:2201-10662 GCA_964483165.1 uncultured Candidatus Saccharibacteria bacterium | reverse complement strand
CTGGGCATTCCCAAAGCTTGATGCGAATCCGAGAAAGACTCGCTAATGGTACGCCGTGCTTTTTGCAGGGCATGTGATGATTATATCACATTATTGTTAAATGTCAATAATTCGTTAGGATGTACATTTGTTATACTTCCCGCATGTCCCGCTTCACCCACCTCCATACCCACTCTCACTATTCCCTCCTCTCCGCCCTGCCGAAAATCGACAATCTCATCGGTGAGGCCAAGAAACTCGGCCTTGAATCGCTAGCGCTCACGGACAACGGCAACCTCTACGGCGCCATCGAATTTTACAAGGCATGCAAAGCAAAAGGTATCAAACCCATCATCGGCGTTGATTTTTATGTGGCAGTACGATCACGCAAAGACATGCAGGCCGGCGTGGACAACCGCCGTACTCGGTTGGTTCTTCTTGCCATGAATGAAACCGGCTACCGTAATCTCGTACAACTTGTCACCAAATCGCATGTTGAAGGTTTCTACTACAAGCCGCGCATCGACCGAGAACTTCTGGAAAAATACAATGAAGGTCTGATCGCCATTTCACCTTCATTCTCTGGAGAGATCGCTCAGTCGCTGAAAAGCAGGAATCAGGATAAGGCCAAAGAGGTTGCTGAATTCTACAAGCGCGTGTTTGGCGATCGCCTCTTCATTGAGATCACCCGACACCCCGAAATCGACGGTCATGAGGCAAACATGAAAACGCTCCTCCAATTTGCACAGGACCAACACGTCCCCGTCATGGCCGCACACGATGTCTACTATTTGAAACCTGAAGATCGCTTTGCCCGCGAGACGTTGGTGCGCGTCAATTCGCACAGTGACGCATCCGACCGTATCTCCGACAGCGACGAGGATGATTTTTCATTTATTTCACCTGAACGCGCCGAGGAATTATTCAGGGACTTGCCCGAGGCGCTGGAAAATACAGGTAAAATTGTTGACGCCTGTAACCTCAATCTCGAACTCGGCAAATGGGTGTTCCCAGGATTTAAGGTGGAAAGTGGACGTACGGCGGACGAAGAACTAACATATCTCGCATTTGAAGGATTCGCCGCTCGAAACGTGACAAAAACTCCCGAATTGACGACACGCACAGAATACGAACTCAAAGTCATCAAAGATAAGGGCTACGCACCATATTTCCTTGTCGTGGCGGACATGCTCCGTTTTGCCCGAGATAATAATATCCTCTCCAATATCCGCGGATCGGTCTCCGGCTCATTGGTCACGTACTTGACCGGCATCACCAATATCAATCCCATCGAATACGAGATACCCTTCGAACGTTTCTTGAATCCTGATCGACCGTCCGCACCCGATATCGACATGGACTATGCCGACGATCGCCGAGATGATGTCATCGAGTACGTACGCAAAAAATACGGCGCGGATAGAGTTGCTCAAGTGGGCACATTCGGTACCATGGCCGCCCGCGGTTCGGTCCGTGACGTGGCTCGTGCCATGGGATTCCCTTATGATGTCGGTGACCGTATTTCCAAGCTCATCCCCATGGGTTCACAAGGATTCCCCATGACCATTGAGCGCGCCCTCGAGGAGGTCCCTGAATTGAAGTCTGCGTACCGTGAAGAGGAAGATACGCGCCGTATCATCGATATGGCCAGGAAGATCGAAGGGTGTGCTCGACACATCGGTGTTCATGCGGCCGGCGTCGTCATCTCACCGACAGAATTGACCGATTATACACCTCTCCAGTTCGACCCCAAAGGTGAAGGCAAAGTCATCACTCAGTACGATATGTATTCCATTGAAGAGGCCGGGCTCCTCAAGTTCGATTTCCTTGGTATCAAAAACTTGACCATTATTTCTGACGCCATCACTCGCATCAGGAAAATCGATGGTACGGAGATCGATTACGACACTATTCCCGTTGATGACAAGAAAACATTCGAGATGCTGGCGCGCGGAGAGACGGCCGACCTCTTCCAATTGAACGGCGACGGCATGACGCGATTCCTGAAAGAGCTCAAACCGACGACCATTCACGACATCAACGCCATGGTCGCGCTCTATCGTCCCGGCCCCATCCAGTTCATTCCCGAATATATCGCCCGCAAACATGATCACTCACTCATCAAGTATCTCGATCCTGCCCTCGAAGAAATCCTTCAGAAAACATACGGCATTCTCGTCTATCAAGACGACCTCCTGATGATGGCCCACAAGATCGCCGGTTACACCTGGGGTGAGGTGGATAAATTCCGCAAAGCGGTGGGCAAAAAGATTCCCGAGGAAATGGCTTTGCAGAAAGAAAAATTCATCAAAGGCTGTATCGAGCACAGTACCTGGTCTGAGAAAAAAGCAAAAGAGGTCTGGAAATGGATCGAACCATTCGCGGCCTACGGCTTCAACAAAGCGCACTCGGTGTCATATGGTCGCGTCGCTTATATCACCGCGTATTTGAAGGCACATTTCCCGGAAATTTATCTATCAGCCGTGTTGAGTTCAGAAGCGGGCGAAACAGAAAAGGTTGCGGAGACTATCGCGGAGTGCAAGCGTATCGGTATTCCTGTTCTACCGCCGGATGTGAACGAAAGTTTTAGCCAATTTACCGTCATCAAAGACGAGCACAAAAAATATCGCATTCGTTTCGGGCTAGTAACCATCAAGAACTTCGGACAGGGAATTTCGAGCGCCATCATCGACGAGCGCAAGAAGGGCGGGCCATTCACGTCACTTGCCAACTTCCTTGATCGTGTCCGTGACAAAAATCTCAACAAAAAATCCCTCGAGTCACTCATCAAGGCAGGCGCCATGGATTGTTTCGGTATAGATCGCGGCATCTTATTCGCCAATCTGGATCTCATGTTGAACTACAACAAGGAGAGCGGGAGTCAGCACGCCGACCAGAGTTCCCTCTTTGGTGCCATGGCGGATCATTCGAGCGTCCCCACCTTACGCCTTGCCACTGCTCCAGAAGCAGAAATGCGCGACAGACTCGCCTGGGAAAAAGAACTTCTTGGTCTCTATATTTCCGGCCACCCACTCGAACGATATCGTGAGATCATTACCAAAAATGGCATGGATATAAAAAAGGCGTTTGAGACCGTCAAAGAAGGTGCTTCAACAATATTCGCCGGCATCATCAACGAAGTTCGCACCGTGCAGACCAAGAATAACGAAACTATGGCGTTCATCACTGTGTCAGATTTCTCCGGATCATCAGAAGCTGTTGTATTCCCTCGTGTATACAAAGAATTCCGCGCGCTGATCGCTCCAGATCAATGCCTCGCAGTGAAAGCTACGGTAAATACCCGAAACAATGAAAAGGGTTTTGTGATCGAGCGAGTGAAAGGGTTATAACCACCAAAAACTATTCTCAGAAGTGGAATAGTGTGTCCTGAAATTTTATCCCCAGAATTTTACTCACTGTTCACAGGTTGTCCACTCAGTTTTCCACTAACCTTGGATTGACTTCTCCACCAATGGGTCCATACTGGATATAGGCTTACTCAACTCGTGGAGCAGATCCTTAACTCAATTTTATAGGAGTCACAATACATCTTGCCTCCGGGCATTGATCAAGACCCCACTTTATATTTTCGGACTCTCTCCTATGATGTTGACTAGCCTACCCTATGGCACACAGACCCCTCCGGGGGTCTTTGTGCATATGGGGAATAATTTTTGGCACATAAAAAGAGCGCCGGGAGGGCGCTCTTGTGTGTGAATGATTATTTCAATCCATATTCCAATGCCAGATCAACAGACTTGGTCACATACGTTTCCGCGAGATCCCACTCGATGGGGTCATTCAAGGCATCGCCGCTGCGACGGAGCCTGCCTTGTGCGTCCCAGCTCAAGTCGGGGAATTCTGCGAGCAAAGGCTCGACGAGATGCATAGTGTCCGGTCCGAGACCTCCCGCGGCGCCGATCCCCATATCGGGAAACCGATTCCTGATAGCACGCGCGAACGGGATGAGCCCTTTGGCATCCATGCCTTTCCCCTGCCCCATGCTCTTGTCGAGGAGGACGCGGTGAATGATTCCTGTGTAGGCTTCGAGCTTGGCGATGAGGGCAGCTGGATCATTGTTCACCTCATTGAATGCCCTCTGGCCGATCTGCAGGATGACTTCGATTTTTTTGCGCGAACAGCGAATGCCATCAGCGATTGCTGCGGGCTCTGGCCATGTCAGGTCCAATTGAACCGCATCAATATAGTCTCTCCCCCACCCAATGGCGCTCGAGAGATTCTCGGCCAGATCAGGATCTCGTTCAGAATCTGCATAGTGGAGGCAGTTGTATGCCTCCTCTGAATAGAAGATGTCGGAAATAGTTTCTTTCGCCGGAAACGCTATCGCCCACTTGGTTCCAAGACCATTCAAAGTCTTACGGCTCATCATGACGCCGACATGTAGTTTCCTTGGTATAGGCCGCAACTGGAACGTTCTGAGCATCTGTCTGACCTGCCCCGGATGGGTGAAATCGGTGATTCCGATATATGGAGTTAATGAGTGCATCTATGTACCTTTCTTTGTAAGAGTTTTCTATTTTGAAATTACAATATCCAGACACATAAGTCAAATAAAAAGGGCGCCCTTAGAGGACGCCCGTGAATCAGGACAGGATGACTTTCGCCAGACCTGAATTATTGATTTCCGCGATAATCTGCTTCACTGGTGTCGAATCAGTGGGCACATCAAGCGACATGACGAACATATGCGTATCTTGGAACCTCCGCGAGTGCATCGAGCGCATGTTGACCCCATGAGCAGCAATGATACCTAACAAGGTGTGTAGCAGGCCAGGATGATCTTTCTCCGACTTTATGAAGATCGGATTTTCGAGCGACATGTCAGCGAGAAGGCCGTTCATGAACTCGAATTCTTCATTCCCCTTTTTGAGCGTCTCCACCCCTATATGCCGCTGGTTGTCATTGAATATGCTGACAAAATCAGGAAGACTTTTGTCCTCCACGATCCGTATCAACGTATCCAATGCATCCCGTAACGCACGTAACACTCTGGGCACATGCGGATTGCCGATCTGAATGCCGCCATAAACCTTGGGGTTCTGGTGATGCATTCGGCACATGGCGGCAAGCAGGATACGGTAGAAGGGGCTTGAGACCCTCAAGCTTTCCTTGACGTCTGTCTTGAACTCCCTCAACACAAATGCTTCGATGAGCATGAGTGCGTGCGGGAGAGCCTGACGCAGAGCCACCAGATAATCATGCTCTTCCGCTTCCACAATATCGATCTCAGCCTCCAAGAGTGCCAAGAATGAAGCGACCCAGGGCCCCCATGAATTGACACGACCTGGGACGACGCTGAGCGTCTGTCCCTTGAACGTCGACGCGCGCGGCGGAGCACAGAGTGGATGCATTCCTACCACCTCGGCTTTTGATTGCAGCATCGCAGTCATGACATCGCTTTTGAGAGAAGTGACGTCCAACCACAGTTGCCTCTCATGTGAACACACATGATACCGAGCAATGATGTCAGGTGCTTCCAAAGTTGGTACTGAGAAAAGTACGACATCTGCCTCCGCTGCAATGCGACGTGCATCGACAAGTAGATTGCGCGTATCAACTCCTCTTACCACGCATCCATGATGCTCGAAAAATGCAGTGAGCCATTTTCCGTAACCACCCTCTACTCCAATGATTGCCACCGTAACACCTCCGAGACTCTTCTTCATGAGAGCTAGTTCATGTGCGGGGCCCAGAATGGCAAACCGGGTGATATTACGGGGAGAGTCCTGAATATTCCTTTCCAGGATTTGGAGTTTGTACTTCTCTGCGGCAAACTCCGATGCGATACATACAGAGTTCTCAGTCGATAGTGCGACCGCCCGTGCCGCAGCAGATGTGCTGTTAACGATCTCGACAATAGGTCTCCATCCACGCTCCGCAATAAACTTACTGCATTGCATGAATGCCTGTCCGTGGGACTGTACCTTGAACGGCTCGGGCCCGACAAAATCGTGACGTGCGAGCAGGCAATGGTTGATTTCCATATCGATGTGTCCGATCACCCGGACACGTGAGTCACGTGAACAGGTACGAAACAGACTATCTGCTATGGTCGCCACAGGCCCACCCACACTATTTTCGGCGGGGACAATCGCGTACAAACCAGATTCGATAGCACGGTCCAACACCGCTTTGTTCGATTCGCATAGGCAAATATCCCAGTCCCACTTGGCCGCCGGGTCGATAGTTCGGAATGCCCTGAACGCCGCTTCATGCCCATTGGAACCAGCCGGACCGAGTGCGAGAATGACTTTTTGAGCCATATGTTTCCTTTCTGTTGTAAATTGTTCGTTCTAAAAAGAATATTACTCAGCACCATATAAATAGCAAGTACGAAAAATCCCGCGGCACCCTGCGACGAGACATCAATAGCACACCCTACCCCTTCTTCACCACCAGCGCCCCGATATATCTCATCGCCAATATGGATCCGGTTGCCAGGAATATGCCCAGCGACCAGCCCGCGATAACATCTGAAGCCCAATGCACATTGAGTATGACGCGCGAAATTCCGATAAGGATGACCGCCAGTACGCAGAGGACCAGAACAACTTCACGCCATATCCAGGAATGGATCTTCCGCGCCGAAAAGTATCCGACGAGTACAAAGAACGCAGCCGCCAACGCCGCGTGTCCACTCGGATAGCTCGCATCATTGAGAATCAGGATAAGGGCGTTGTCGGGGCGTGCGCGCAAAAAGAATGTCTTCATGAGCCCGACGACGACCGATGTCGATCCGATGGCAGACAGAGTGATGAGGGCTGAGCGCCAGTGCTTGCGGAGTGCGAACCACAGCGTCAAGAGTATGCCGAACCCAAGGATGACTTCAGCGTCGCCTATATCAGTTATCCATCTGAATACTGTCGCAATTCCTGCGTACGCATGATTGAACTGATTGGCGAGCACATTTACGTATACATCAAAATTCGCCATGAATGACTGGGGCGACCAGGCATCTTGGACAGTGCGCGCCAGCACGTACAATGAAAGGAGGTTGAGGATGAGAGCGAACAATTCGTAGCGCTTGAATATGTGAAAGCGCACGTTAACGAAACGATAGCCCCAGAGGATGATCAGCGAAACAATGATGGAGAAGACTGCAAATTTGCCGAGATAACCAGATACCACATAATAGCCGGATCCGAATATATATCCGACACAGATCGAGACGATCGCCCAACTGACACCGCCGATGATATTGAACATCCAGAATCGGCCAACCGGAGCATGAGTGGTCCCGACCAGAAATGGCATGAGAGCGCGCGTCACCGGACTAAATCGCCCGATAATGAGTGCCTTGCCGGTGTGTTTGGCGAGGAGCACCTTGGCTTTGTCGATGTGCTGATCAGTGATAAAGAAATACGGACGCAATCGATCGATGAATGCCATGCCATACTTCCTGCCAATATAAAAACCGATCCAGTCTCCAGCAACCGCTCCGGCAATACCGAGACCAAACACCCAATAGATATTGAGAACACCCACCTGAGCTAGAAAGCCAGCAAAGACAATAGAGATGTGTCCCGGAACAACCATACCCAAGAGAGGTATGCCTTCAAGCAGAGTGGATAGGAACAAAAAAGCGTACCCTCCCTGAGTAGCTATAGTCTCTATCTGGGCCACAAATGCTGAAAACAAGTGGAAAAACGGCATGAGACATCATTATACCACAACTTCGTATGAGCTGGACCTTGTTTTTTGCGCGGATATGCTAGAATGGATATTAATATCGAGTAACACTATTATTCATCTAATCTACACACGTCCATTATGAAGAATGTCACTATTTATTCGACGCCGACCTGCGTCTATTGCAACCTCGCCAAGAATTTTTTCAAGGCTAATAGCGTTGACTATGTCGAGCACAATGTAGCTTCAGATCTTGAGCGCCGCAGAGAGATGATCGACAAGACCGGTCAGATGGGAGTCCCCGTCATTGACGCCGGAGGAGAGGTCATCGTTGGATTTGATGAAGGTAGACTTCGTACGGTGCTGGGGATTTAGTTTTTGTGCGGGTAGCGAGAATCGAACTCGCGTCTCAACCTTGGGAAGGTCGCATTCTGCCACTAAACCATACCCGCATGGATCTTTTGTGTATACTGCCAATTATGCTCAAAAACTGAGGAACTGCAAGAATCTCCCCCACCAACCCAGAGTTGAAGTCGCTAATGTTCCTGAAACCCCGCCAGCAACATGAGCTGTCTGAGGTTCGACCACGATCACCGCAACTGATTCACCCTCTTTGACGGCGTGATATTTGGTGCGGATCTCAGCTTCGATACCTTGATCATCCGAGAGTTTGGCAACCTTACTATTCAGTTCCGCTTCACGAAGCTCAAGTTTGTTCAATTCCGCCTGCGCAGATTGTAGCTTTGCGGCACTGGCAGCTGCTTTGTGTGATATGTTCCAGGTAGCCTTGGCGAGAATAACGAGCAGGACTATAGCCACAACCATAGAGAGC
>CAYZZN010000013.1:0-2191 GCA_964483165.1 uncultured Candidatus Saccharibacteria bacterium | reverse complement strand
ACCACAAGTGCAATTGCGGAAAATGGTGAGGAAATAAAGCGCTGCCACATCGAACGGTTGCCGTATTTCATACTTCACAGTATACTAGATTCACTATGTTATTTCATCAAAATTCACAAAAAGCGATCAGGATAACCATGATGGTGGTGGGGGTATTGGTTATTATTAGCATGATTATGCTCTATTTCCCCATCTGGAAATAGTCGCCCAGGGACTTCGACTCTGTGGGTACAAAAAACCGGCGAATCGTGAGATTCGCCGGTTTTGAATCAATGAAGATTCAGTTGAGAACTGCCTTTGCCCGCATCCGTTGGATCAATTGCTCCTGTTCCGGATTGGGAATGGTGATCACTTGGTTCCCCGAAAGCAAATTTCGGAGGAGAGCCGGGAGATCATCAACTGGCGCGACCGTTGCGCGGCGCTCAGCAAATGAAAAGGTGACAACCTTTTCTCCCACCTCAACGTTGAAAACTGGACGCTGAAACACACCTCCCTGGAATCTATCCGACTTCGTCACCTCGATGGTGCACCCATCGACGTTCAGAAACATTGTGGGAATTGTCCCTCTGTAGGGAGAGGCTGGGTCGGAGACCTCGGTTGAGAGGTTTCGACAGAGCCGATACAACTGTACCTCCAGCCGCGCCTTGGGACTGAGAGGCGTCATCACCTCGATAAATTTACCAAGCTTCCTGCGCAAGATAACGGCCAATACAATGCTGGCAACCCCTGTGACCAGGGTGAGAATACAAATTGTCATGAGTAGCGTATGCATGGTCATAGTAAGTCCTTTCAATGAACGTTCACTTGGTGCCCTGCTGGGCGGTGGTTTGGGACATAGGTGAAGTGAGGCACCTCAGATTCAAGGAAAACACTAACATTTTTATACAAAAATGTCAATGGTCTGCAGTTCGTCTCATTCGCCCGCCCTCATCATCTTGACGAATACATCCTGTGGAATAGTCACCGTACCGTGTTCCTTGAGGCGCTTCCTGCCCTCTTTCTGCTTCTCGCGAAGCTTCATTTTGCGGGTAATATCGCCACCAGAAAGTGTGCCGGCCGCATCTTTTTTCTTGCCGGAAATGGAGCGTGAAGAGATGATGCGTCCCAACGCCTTGGATTGGATCTTATAGGTGAAAAGCTCACGCGGCATGATCTCGTGGAGGCGATCAACCACTGATTCCGCTTCCTGTTCGGCACGGCGACGAGAGACGACGCGGGCAAATGCGGGCACTGGCTCGTCGGCAACAAGTACGTCCATGCGCACTACATCAGCAGGTCGATTCTCGGTAATGTCATAGGAGATGGATGCATATCCCGAAGAAATACTCTTCACTTCATCGAAAAAGTTGCGCATCAATTCGCGGAGCGGCATGAGCATGGTGAGCATGGTTCGGTTGTCGCCAAAGTTCTCAGTGCCAAGGACTTCCGCCTCATGCTCATACATGGATTTCATCAGTCCCGAGAGATATGCCGGTGGAGTGATAATCTTCATCGTGACAATAGGTTCCGACACACTGAGTACGTCATGTTCGTCGGGAAACAAAGACGGTGAATAGACAGTGCTCTTCTTGCCATTTTTTAATTCAACGGTATAGGTGATGCTCGGATGAGTGACCACAAGTTCGAGGTTAAATTCGCGGCGCAGACGTTCAGTGACTATCTCCATATGCAACATGCCGAGGAATCCGCAACGATAGCCTTTGCCGAGGGTACCGGAGGCTTCTTCTTCATACGTGAATGAGGAATCGGAGAGGCGAAGCCGGCCGAGCGCTTGGCGCAGGAGTGCCAGATCATCCTGAGACTCCGGGTAGAGCGATGCCCAGACCACCGGGCGCGGACTCTTGTATCCAGCCAACGGTGGTAGTGTATCTTTTAATGAGGAAATAGTATCACCAACCGATGCGATGCCAGGTTCCTTTATTCCGGTGACAATGTAGCCAATCTCTCCTGCTCCGATTGATTCGGTTGGTGTATTGGCTGGCGCGAATATACCCACTTCGATAGGCTCGAATATTTTGTCGGCAATTTTAAATTTGAGCTTTTCGTGACGACCAGCTTTTCCATTCATGACACGGGTATAGACGATGACACCGGTATGGTTCGAATATTGAAAATCGAAAATGAGTGAACGAAATTCATTGGTGCTGTCGGGCGAGCTCGGAGCTGGAACGCGACGAATAACTTCATTGAG
>CAYZZN010000012.1:0-10911 GCA_964483165.1 uncultured Candidatus Saccharibacteria bacterium | reverse complement strand
GGACCATCGACGAGAGCTTGAGAAGCGGTGTAGGCGTGAACCGTATTGAGGAGCGCCTTTTCGACACCGAGCGCTTCGTCAAGAATGGCGATGAGCGGACTGGCGGCGTTGGTGGTGCAGGAAGCATTGGAAGAGATCTTACAGGTCTCGAGTCGATCCTCATTCATGCCCATGAGGACGGCTTCGCAGTGGAGGAGCGCGTCATGAGCATCCTTGACGGGCGCAGTCACCACTACCCTCTTGGCACCAGCAAGGATGTGGGCGTTAGCTTTTTCGGCGGAAGTAAAAAGACCAGTAGATTCCACAACAACATCAATATCCATGGATTTCCAAGGAAGCGTGACAGGATCTTTCTCCGAAATGAACTGGATCTCAGCACCATCTACAACGAGACAATTGGTTTTTTCATTCACGGACACATCAAACTGGCTCACACCATATGCAGTGTCGTATTTCAAGAGATATGCAAAATTCTGGATACTGCCCAGATCATTGACGGCGACAATCTCGATCTCAGGACGGTCTTTGGCGACTTTGACGAATGCTCTGCCGATACGGCCGAATCCATTGACTGCAACGCGGATTTTTTTCATGGAAAATTGATTAGAAGGTAACAAACATATTGTATCACAGTTGAAATATGGCCATCCGGATATGCACAGGCGGGTCTTTACATGCTAGTCCACATGTACAATAATCCTTTAACAGAGGTCTCGTAGACCACAGCTCGAACTATGAACGTTACAAGTCTGTCCGACCAGCGCTGTCTCGCCAGCGAGGCGAAGGCACAAGAAGCGCTCGATGTCATCAAAACTCGAGGAGCCATCAAAGGACTCAAGACTCCACCGATCGTTGAAGTTATCCATAAGGAGCGCCATTCGTGGCACGACAACAAAGGTGTTGATTTCATGGCCATTGCCGAAGGAGGGCTTGAATTGCCCCTCCAGATCAAGAGCTCTGAACGTGGAAAGAAGAAATTCGAACGCAGGCAACGATACCACTTGAGCGAAGGAAAAAGGGTGTTCGTCAGTGAGGCCCTCGTCGTCGATCCGGACGCGCCGCTCGAAACAGTCATTTCCGCCATGATCGGCTACCTCAACCGGGTATACAACTTTGTGCGGAGAATGGCTGAGAAGGCCGTGTGCCACGCTCGTCACAAGCTTCAATTGGTGACCGGAAAGAAACATCGCGGACAGAGCCATGTGGCAACACACCAGATGTGTGCACATCCAGCGTTCGCCTGCTGACATTCAAGTACAAACACACGCAGCCGAGTGATCGGCTGCTTTTTATTTATTGGGAATTAAAAAGTCCCTGCCGCTTCCGGCAGGGACTGAACAAAGAACAAGCGAGCTTGTTTTCGTTACTTCTTCAACCAACCCAGGAGTTCGTCTCCGAGCAATTGCTGGTTCATGGAGTCGTCATCCAGATTCAGGAACGTCCCCAGATCCTTGATCGTGACGAGCCCGGTATTGCCGAAGTCGTCGCCGATGGATTCGAGGAACGGGAATCTTGAACCTTGATTCGAAACCCCGATGAACAGGAAGTACACGCCATCCTGGCGAGCCTCCGATTCCTTGAGCACCTGACGGGTCCGATCCTTATCGGAATTATCGCCGTCGGTGATGAACAGGACAACGGAGCGCTTTTTCTCAACGACTGCCGCTGTTGTGGATGCGGCAGACTTGCCGCTCCACCAACTGCGCTTCGCGGGCGCTGCCGCAGCGGCCGGTTTCCAACCGAAGTGCTCCAGATTCTTCTCGAGCACGTAGCTGTAATCGGTACCGCGGGCATAGCCCGGGACCTTGTCAATGATGTGTCGCGGAACGTAGTCGTCAACCGTTGCCGGTGTGACTTCTCCCACATGATGCGCGCTTTCCTTGCCACTGCTGAACGTGAAGACGTCCAGCTTCTTGTCAGGATCGAACACCATTCCCCACGGCACGAGCCGTGCGAGGAGCCGATTGGTGAGGCCGCAGCGATGTTCGTCATCGAAACTGCCGCTCACATCCAGATCAAACGCCAGGTCCACTTGGGGTGGCGTGATGATGCCGGCCTTCTGCAATGACAGGCGCAATGCGCCTTCTGATTTGTTCATTTCCAACACGAGTTTACTCATACGTTTTTTACTTTCGGTAGTTCTCCAATGATGTGTTTCTGTTTTGCGACCAGCTCATCTATCTGGATCCGCGTTACTTGTTGTTGGCTCTCGACTGCCGCCTTGAGGACAGCATACCCACTCAGCCAGTCCGGTACCATGACCAGAATGACGTTTTGAATGAGTCTGATGAGTTCGAGAGGCTGCTCTACTTGCACTTCCAGCAGCCGGAAGTTTGACCGAGTTTGAAGGAGCGTCTGAGTGAGCGCCATGCTTCGCCCCGCGAGGAGGTCGGCAAGACGTTTCAGTTCGCCCGTCCCGCCCGATTCCGTGCGGAGATGCTCCGCCAGGAAGTAGGCTGTGATCACTTCCACTTCGACCTTCGTCTCCAGCTCCTTGAGCCGCGTTTGCAGCGCTTGGAGCTTGTCCTGATGTTCGAGCAGTGATGTCTGCTTCCCATCAAGAACGACGATAGCCTGTTGGATCTCTGTCTGGGCCTGATCGAAGTCCTCCAGGATTTCGCCTTCATTGCGGAACAACCTCGAGAATAATCCCTTGTCTTTTCCGAGAAGCTTCTGGAGATCGATGCTGCCGAGCACCGTCGTCAGGATATTCGTCTGTCTGACCGAATCGGTGATGACCGACGCCTGGCTCAACGCCAGATTGTCGTTCACCCACTTTCCGAACATCTTTTGAGTGTCGTTCCCCCACAGGATGCATTGATTATCGTCCAACGTACTGACGTTGGTGGCATGTATGCGGGAGAGCGCAGTCGCAAGGACTGACTCGTCTGTTTTCGGATTCTGCCTGCGCAAGTCATCCAGCTTGATGCCGATGCGCTTGCGTTTGACTCCGGGCATTTCTGTCGGAGCCGACACCAGAACCTCACGGGGAGGCGGTGGAGAGGTGAACGCCGTCGGCTTTACAGCCGTTGGAGTCCTCTCGACCGATCCTGGAGAAGGTTCGGATGGAGCAGTGATGCGGGTGGGCTGGGGAGTGTGTGCTCCCCCGCCCATGACCGTCGGTTTGCGCACGTTGCCGGATGCCGTTGTGACGACGACCGGAGGCGTGGCCTGCGGACGAATAGTAGTCGGCTTCATTCCTGGCGCAACACCAGGAGGTTGCCCTTCTGGTGTATGTGCGTTCATGATGTTCCTTTCAGGAGAACGATCCGAGGATCGTGTTGAAGTCGCCCATGAACCCGTTCCCAACAGGTGCAAATTCCCAGCCACTCGGGCCGAGCATGAGCGAACCCATTTGAACCGCGTTGAACTGAGCGAACTCGCCGGTGAGGCGATACTCCCCGAGCACTTTGCCCGACTCGTCCTTGATGACGATGGAAGCATCGTTGACCTCGTTGAATTTCGTTCCCGGCTTCGCCTTGCTGTGAATGGTCACGAAGATGGGGATCTCGTTGACCCCGTTTTGGATCTTCGATCCATCTACCGTGATGATCTCATCCACCAGCTTGCCGATACCTGAGCGGCTATCACCCGAATGAGTGAGCGCGCCGCAGGGCGTGGAGAAGGAACCATCGGCATTCGCGGTGAGCGAGGCGCCCGGATTCATCTTCTTGGTGTTGTACGTGGAGAGGACCTGCGCATAATCCGTCACTTTGGCGCCGGAGCCATCGTTGTGGCCCAAGAGCGCGTGAGCGTCGAGGTCGTGCGCCGATTCCCACGCCAGCTCCACGGAGAACCGGGAGCCCTTGTTGAGATTGAGACTGAGCTTTCCAACCGTCTGGGTGCTTTCACCCGGTTTGGCCAATGGTAATTTCAACATAATTCTTTTCTACCTTTCTTTTGCTGTGTGTTGTTTGACTGAATGACTGACTGCAAACTAACCGTCACCCTGCCCGCTTTCGGGCGGGCAGGGTGTTACATATGCTTCCGATGCCCTTAGCGGGCGTCGGAGAGCTTCAGGATTTCGTCGCGCGAAGCGGCGAAAGACTCGCGGGCCGCACCGAACTTCTTCTCGTTCTCCGACTTTGCAGTGGAGATGATCAAGTTCAGCTCTTTGGCTTCCGTGATCAGCCGCGTGATGTGCTGAGCCTGCTCGACGCGATTGTCGCCTGGAGCGTTGGCTGCAACCGTCACGACCTCCTTCATCAGGGTGCCGCGCATCGCCGCCAATTGACGTTCCATCGCCATGTTATCGCGGGTCATCTGCTGCACGCCGCGGACCTTGAGGGAACCGTTCAGCACGAGCAGGGTCTCCTTGATGCTAGCGAAGCGCGCACTCGATGTCGTGAGCGTCTCCGCGAACGTCATGATGCCGGCGTTTTGGATCTGCCGGAACATCTCTTCGCTCGCAGGGATCTTCGTGAGCGCGCCCTCGAGCGCCAGCGCCCTGGATTGCAGGGCCTGGTGCTTGAATTCGAGTTCGCGCACCTTGGATTTCTCGATCGGATCGATCGAATCCTTGAATTCGAGGCGCTTGGCCTCGACCAATTCGCGTCCTTTATTCTCGAACGCCATGGTGAGAGCTGAAGCGAGCAGGAATGATTCGCGATGCTCGCGATAGGTCTGCTTGAGATTCTCAAGCTCGTGGATTTCGATCACGAGCCCGTCCATCTCTTTTTGCAGCTTCTGCTCGATACTGCCGATCTCCTGGCTCAGCGTCTTCGTGCGGCCGGCGACGAGGTCGCAGGTCGCTTGATACACTTTGCGCATGATCTCCTGGCGCCCTTGCTTGCTCCGAAACATCATCCCCATGTTGGCCCAGAAACTGGGCTTGTCAGTGAGGACTTTGGTGAGAAGCTCGGGGAGCTTGGCGTCATCGACGCCCTTTTGGACCTGCGCCATCAGCGTGAACAGCTGCGGGGCGCTGGCTTTGTCGATGCGGGCAAGGAAGCCGTCGAGGGTCTTGTGCAGGCCCTTTTCCGCTTCCGCGCCGAGTCGCACCACATCGCCTGTCGGGATCTTCTCGAAGTCGAGCTTTGCGAGCTCCGCTTCGATGTGAGCGAACTGGTCTTCGGTGAGGGTGAGCTTGCCGCGTGTCGTCATCTGGACCAGCGCCCGATCCGTACTCACCTCGGGGGTGGGCGGGATCGGAGACGCAGTTCCGGGTTGAACAGGTGGCGGCGAGACGGTAACAACCGTAGTTGCTCGTCTAGCTTGCGTAGTATTCATAGTATCGTTTCTGTATGTTTGGTTGAAGTTGTCAACGAACTGCTCTACTAAGCATCAAGCTCGCTTTCGCGACGTTACTTGATGCCTAGATGGAGGGGGCGAGATTCACGGACTCGCCCCAAAGAAAAGGGGTACCGGAGACGAACGTCTCAATGTGCATATGCGACCGCGATCAGACCGGCGCGATGGACTTACGCTTCCTGAAGAGTGAGGCTATGACGCCGAACACCATTTTGAAGCCTGCAATGATCCAGGATACCGGACTCAGGAGCAGATTCACTAGGCGAAGGAACTTGGTCCCCACGTACACCACCGGCCCAAGGAATTTCTTCCCCGACTCAGTGTTCCCGTACCACAGCGACGACGCCGTGATGACGATGATACCGGCAAACTTCTGGTAGGAGTTGATGTGGAAGTGAATCTGGTGATGTTCCAGTATCATTTCGACAAGGAGAATAACTCCGACGAAACCGACCAGAAGGAATGCGGTCTTCGCGAGGATCGGGTACTTCTCGATCAGACGGATACAATATCCTGCTACGAATCGAAGAGCCAGAATCCCAATGAACACGCCGAGACATACTACCCACAGGCGTTTGTCGAGGGCAACCGCGGCGACCACGTTGTCGAGAGACAAGGACAAGTCCATGACCTCAATCGAAACGATCGTCGCTAGAAGCCCGCGTTGCATGCCATCGGCCACGCCATCCTGATTGGCGTCTGCATCATCCGTGAGCACGTGCTCACACATAAGATAGATGAGATAGACGGCACCGAATATCTTGAGCCACGGATTGCTCACGATCCAAGCCACCAGAAAGAGGCAGAGACCGCGGAATGCGTACGCACCGATGATACCGAGCCGGAGTGCGAGCTTCTGCTTTTCTTTCGGAAGCTTGGACGCCATCGCCGCGATAGCCATGGCGTTATCAACACTCAGTAATCCTTCAATGATGATGAGCGAGATGATGACGGGGATTGCCGACATGAATTCTGCATGGGTCGGCACATGGGCCCAGAGTGACTGTAGGAAATGAATCATTCGAACCTTTCTTTGTTGAAGCGGTTTGGATGCCCCTCTCAATCACACGGGCCACACAGCACGCGGATTCGTTGGAGCAGAAAAGGCAAAAAGCCTCTTACAACCTCTTGTTTTTACGATTTTTGCTCTTTTTGCTCCAACGAATTCCTTAATATGCACTACTTATGGCAAAGTACAATATGCCAAGGAGTATAACATATTCTATCTATTTGTCAAGGTGTACTGGTGGCCTAAAATAAGGCTATTTTGGGATATGGTAAGAAAAAAGCTATAATCTTTTACCTGCGTTATACTACCGCAACCAAGGATTCGTAGCCCTGCTTAAGGACTTTTTCCCCTATTTCGAGTGGCGAAGAACCTTCAACTACATGCAATCCTTGGTTTTCAAGCGCTTTTTTCCCTTGAACACGAAACAATTCTCCGGTAGCTGGAACTATCCCCTTGTGGGCAGCCTTGAGCATAGCATCATCCATGACTGCATCGCCGGCCGCGACAGCAAGCGTGAGACCGTACCTCTCTACAACGTAATCCACAGCACGCATTTTGTTGACGTAATCGGGCAAAATATAAAGTTTTTTGCGTTGAAGTGAAAGTGAGCAATCACTATTCTGAGGCAGACATTTTTGCGCAACACTCAATACGTCCTGATCTTCGTTTTTGTCAGATACGACATTGATGAGACAAAACGTTTCATCCACCCAACGGACGCGTTCCACCAACTCTTTGGGAAATTGCGTCAAAAATTGTTCTACTATTTTTTTATACATGAAGGCTTTTTCACCGACATACGCGAGAAAATATTCTTGATACTCTTTACTGATTACCCCATCAACGAATAATGTTGCGCCATTCGTAACGATGGCGAACCGTGGCTTGATTTCATCCTTGAAAAGGTTAATGCGCACGTATTGCTCGATACTCCGAGAGGTTACCGGAATAAACGTTGCCATCTCGTTAATCTTTTGCAGAATCTCGAATGCACGCAGTGAAAGTGCGAGGGGTTTTTCATTACTATTTGTGACGGAAATAAGTTCCGCCTCGGGTATACACGCAACACTCTTCGGAAACAAAAGCGTATCGTCAATATCTGAGGCGTAGATGAGATTGGTTTTCATGAGGATCGGCTATCAAGAACTTTTTTTATAAGCGCAATCGATTCTTTATATTCAGGAATAGTCGCATGATTGTCATTGGTCACGTTGTCATATAATTCTGCAACAAGTCCACGAGGCAATTCGTTCAGGAAAGCCTCGAGCGTAATTTGGTCAGGATATGAAAGAAGATATTTGCATACACGCGCATTGATCATATAGTGCTCCGAGCGCATGATGGATCCCAATTTTTCTAGACTATCCATCCACGAATGATTGATGATGCTTTCGATCTCTGGATTGGTAGCTGCATATGCCGGATCCGCAACAGCAACATAGAGAAGAACAATCTCTGAAGGCCCTTTATCTGCAAAAAAATTCACTAACCTGCGTTCTCCCGCCCCTGTGATTCTGATATCATCAATAATGATAAGTTTCTTGCCTAACACATCACCTTCAACTGCGAGCGCACTCTTCTTCATGAGCTCTTCCCTCTTTTCACCGGAGAATGATGCATAATCGCCTGTAAACGAATCATCATTACTTATCTTTATGAGAGCGGCTCGCGGTTTACCTATAAGATCAAGATATTCATTCAGATATTTTGCAAAGAAAAAAGCGATGCTTGTTGCGCCCTTCGGGACATAACGATACGAGGCAGAAGTAACAGCTATCTCTACACCGTCCTGCAACATGTTGCGCTGTGCGGCAATAAACACATCAGCCAATTGCTTGCCATAGACATCAGAAACAGCACCGTCGCCATATTTAAATTTACTGTAGGCGATTACGTCAAACAGCCCTCCTGAGTCTGTCACAACTGTTCCATCCTCGACACGAAGCGAGTACACAGAAAGGGTCGAGGTGTTCATAATGATCAATTGTATCGTTAGTGCTGAGAGGCGGCAATACTGATAACCGGAGTCTCTTCGCTGTGGATAGAAAGGTTATCGCGAGATTCAACTTCATTCCTCACAACTTCGAATCCTGCCTTAAATTTGTCGGAAAGAGCATACCCATCATTGATACTTGATGCGTAGACAGTGAACAAGAGCTGGTCACTCAAGTACTTGAAGAACTGGGTGAGGTCTTCGATGTTCGGCCACGACAACAGGAATCGACAGACGCGTGAATTGAACGCAAAATCTTCCGGGGTAAGCATGAGGCGATGAAGCATAGTAAGATCGCTCATGGCAATATGGTTGATGCGGTTTTCCACGTCAGGGTCACTCGCACCATTCTTGAGACTTATGATATATACGAAAATAATATGCTTGACACCCATTTCTTCGGCAAACTTAATCGTCTTTTCTTCGTGGGCACCAGTGATACGAGAATCTTCAACCACAAGAAGCACCTTCCCTTTGAGGGCTTCAGGGTCAACCGAGAGACTATCACGCTTCATATTGAGCTTGCGTTCTTCTTCGCCCAATTTACTAAAGTCGGTGACCGGTGCGCTCGAACGATGAATTTTGACGTAGCGGACGGGAGTAAGACCGAGACGCATATAACGTTCGTTCAGCATATGATGCACATGCGCGACGAGCGCGTGAGCGGCAGGAGGAGTAAACCAGTATGGTGAAGTGGTGATCACCAACTGGTCGTTATGGTCCTTGAGCCATTCATTATTGAACTCCTTGAGGAACGTCTTGAACATTTTGACGGCAAAAATAACCGCGGTCGGACGATGACCGTATTTGAATTTGCTGTACAGCGTCGTATCAAGAGCGTTCGAAGCTCCCTCTTTAATACTATCGTATACGGATAAACGGGTTATTTTCATAGAGTTTAGGTAAGAAATAGAATCTTAAAATACTGGAACTATTATAAATCATAATGACTGCTTTGTAATATCTCCCCAAAGGGACATACTGCACTGATTACATAGACAATTATTATATTATAGTAACTATCTATTGTCAAGTCTATTCATAAAACCTTGAAGCTAATATTGACAAAAAGCCTTATATACGTTAGTTTTTATGAAGAATTGGCATGGTGCCAAGTAGGAACAATTATGACCACAATGAAAGCCCTCGTGTTGTCTCAAGGCACACGACTACCGATCGCGATACAGGAATGTATCCAAGTAGGAGGAACCGCTCTCTCGGTTCACGTTTCCGAGGCCCCCAAGCCTGCGGATATTGCACGGTTACTCACTGCGGAAGCGCCGAATATTCTCGTCATTGACGGCAATTACGGCCTGTTGGATGGTAAACGTTGGAAGGTACTGTCAAAGCTCGACGAAAATGCTTTGCGGGTAATGCTCCTCAACAATGACAAGGCCGAGATCCCGGAAAGTCTCAGGCTCGTGCGATACGCGCATGCGCTGAAGACATCGGACCTGAAGATTATCATCTTCATTGACTCCCCCAGCGATGCCGTCGTCGAAGAGGTCAAGCGCCTGGGAGCGACCAAGGTGGTCCGAAGCCTTACCAAGCTCACCCCAGCAGAAGCGTCCTTCTTCGAACTCGTTCGTGGCGGAAAAGAGTTGGTCAGCAGTGGAAAGAAAGTTGTCACCAACTTGAGCAAGATAGCTCTCTCACTCCTCCGCAAATAGTTTCTGTACGTTTCACTCAAACGCGCGTCTCACGACGCGCGTTTTTTCTTTATATTAATTCTTCTCCTAATACTTCCTCACCACCCCCGTCACCACTGCCGCGATCTTGATGTCGTACTCCGGATAAATGGGTTTGTACTTTTTGTTGGCCGGTTCAAGGAACACCTGTGTTCCTTTGCGGCGGAAATATTTCATCGTCCACCCGCCATCAACTTCGGCGATGACAATATCTCCTTCCTTAGGGTTCGATGTGCGCTCCGCAACCACCAAGTCTCCTTCTTGGATGCCTGCATCTATCATCGAGTCACCTTTGACTTCGAGCAGGTAGGTTTTGTCTTTGTCATTGATGAGATACTCATCAATGCTCAGCGTGTCGAGATTGGTCTCCTCAGCCACTGTCGGAAAGCCGGCTTCGACAAGTCCGAGCATGGGAACTTCGCCGATCAGCTTGTTCGGAACAAGGCGACCACGAGAATCCTTGTCGAGCACCCCCTCGCCTACCAGCTTGTTCACCAACTTGTAGACAGCATTCTTGGACTTGAATCCGACCAGCGTCATGATCTCCGCATAGCTCGGCATGCGCTTGGTCCGCTTGTAGAAGGAAATTATTTTATTCTTATAGAGGTCACTCATAGTATGTATATATGGTATCACATCGACTCACTCATTCGCGGAGCTCTTACAGTCCACAAAGCAAGGATACTCGGGGAAAATATGCTTACTTTATGAACTTGAAGAGTACCGCGAACAACAGCCTGCCCTTCTCATATCTTAATTGAAAGCGAAATTGAACAAACTGAATACCGTCCTCCTAGGGGTCAGACGTACAAGCTGTGCCATCAAGAATTTGTGGCGGAGCGCTTCACGTCGATACGAGACACCCTTGATGATGCGCAGGTCGATCTCCTGGTTGATACGGTCGATCTCAGTGCGAATGGTTCTGATGGTTTGATGCTTGCTCATGGCATTGATATATAAAGGCTTATAAT
>CAYZZN010000011.1:1772-10939 GCA_964483165.1 uncultured Candidatus Saccharibacteria bacterium | reverse complement strand
GAGGGTAAAGCCGCGAGATGAAGAGATTGATTTTTTCATGCTTGAATTGTAACACTACCGACTCTGTTGAGGTAGGTCTGCGCAGTGGATACGAAACCACCCCGCAGTGAGCGGGGTGATGACAATATCGAGGAAAACAGCTACTAGTTACAAACAGTTGATCCTACTGATGTATGAGCTGCGGTACCAGCACCAGTCAATGCAGTATAAGCTGTCGTACCTGCACCCTGTGTGCCTTTGGCTTGACCTGTCGAATCTATACACCAGAAACCACCTCCTGGAAGAGTTGCGGCAATTGAATACGCCGTGGTGCTGTTTCCGCAATCTTTGGTCGTGCTGATGGCAGCCAGGTTCTGCGACATTCCTGATGCGGTATCTGCAAACATGCCGACGTTACATGCGGTCTGAGCAGATCCATAGGTATTAGCGCCAGCGCCACTATAGTAGATTTCTGCTGCTGCACGAGCCTGTGAAAGTTGAGTCTGTATCTTTGCATCCTTACCCTTTGAACGTGCTGAGTTCAAGGAGACCAACACGACTGACGACAAAATACCGATGATAGCGATAACGACGAGCAATTCGATAAGAGTAAAACCTCTTGTGTACTTTTTCATAGTATGAAATTACAAATAAACTAATAATTATTAATCAATAAACCTCTGTTAAGAATAAGGTTCTATGCCCTATAGTATATCACCCTAGGAATACCCTGGGACAACAGATGGGGATAACCTGCAATCTCTATTGCGCGCTCGCAATATTGTATATAGGGACCAGTACGGACGCCAGGAGTACCGCCACTCCCCCGCCGAGCATGACGATCATCAGAGGTTCGATGAGAGAAACCAAGGAATCAACGGCTGTAGTCACTTCACGGCTATAGAACTTGGCCACCGTCTTCAAGATACTGCCCAATTCACCGGATTCCTCACCCACTTTCATCATTTGCACCATAATACCCGGAATAGCCTGCGGATCATTGGATAATGAGTCTGATAGAGTCTTGCCGCCCTTCACCGCGTCGACGGCTTCAGTGAGGATGTTCTTGTAAATCTGGTTGTTGATGACACTCGACGTCAATTCCAAGGAACGGACCATAGGGATACCGGAAACAAGCATGGTTGTCATGTTGTCCGCCAGACGAGATAGGTACAGTTTGCGGTAGAGACTGCTTATATACGGGATACCCAGCTTGAATCGGTCGAATGCGATCTTACCCACCGGCGTACGTATGAAACGAATCAAGAAGAATCCTATGACAATAAAGATGGCCAAGAGGATAAAGCCGTAGGAGACCAAGAAGTTGCTGATGCCGAGAATAACCTGTGTATAGACGGGTATTTCGGCACCTGATTCCGTCAAAATACCGCTAATCTTCGGGATAACCATGGTGAACATGAGGATCATCACCGTCACGAATGTCACCACCACGAATGCAGGATAAATGAGCGCTCCCTTCACCTTGGACGTGAGCTCGTATGAGCGATCGAGGTAGTCTGCCAAGTATTGAAATGTCTCATCAAGCTTACCCGACTCCTCGCCAGCTTTGACCATGCTCACATAAAACTCCGTGAATATCCTCGGGTGCTTGGCCAATGCCGCCGAGATGGCGCTTCCGCTCTGAAGATCATCGGCGATGATACCCAACTTCGCGGACAAGACATGATTTTCGGTCTCGGCGCCGAGCAAACGGAAGATACGGAGCGCGGACACTTGGGCTTCGAACAATGTCGAGAGTTGTCGGGAAAGAATAACAACGTCCTTGCCGGAAACACGATCAAAGATGGAAATATTCTTGGACAAGAATGAAGACGGTGCACCAGCTTCTTTGACTGTCGTGATAACCAATCCCCTTCTTTGCAGAGACGAGATCGCGATATCCACATTCACCGCATCAATGGAACCGTTTTTCTTGGCTCCAGTAGAATCAACGGCTTCGTAGTTAAATAACATGGGTTAAGTATAGCGTACTTAGGGTGAGTTAGTTATTCACACCGGAGGAAATGTGAACGCCTAAATCATCCTTTCGAGTGTTTTCGGATTCAAGGAATTCAGATACGCACTCTCAACGGTGATTTCGCCGGATCTCACTAATTCCGCCAACGACCTATTCATGTCAATCATACCCTCTTGCGAGCTCGTTTCGATCACCGTATTGATCTCATGAATACGTTTCTCACGAATCAGGTTCGCCACCGCGTTGTTGTTGATCAATAGTTCATATGCAGGAATCAATCCGCCGGAAATACGTGGGATGAGACGTTGCGAGAATATACCTGAGAGTGATCCCGCAAGCTGGATGCGGATCTGATCTTGTTGGTTTGGCGGGAATGAGTCGATGATACGGTTGATGGTCTGCGCAGCATTGTTGGTATGCAGAGTCGAGAATACCAGGTGACCTGTCTCGGCCGCCGTCACTGCTGTTGCAATAGTGTTCGTATCGCGCATCTCCCCCACCATACACACATCGATATCCTGACGGAACATGGAGGTCAACGCGCTATGGAAATCGACTGCGTCAAAACGTATCTCACGCTGATCCACTACCGACTTCTTGGACTCAAATATATACTCGATCGGATCTTCGATGGTCATGATATGCTCGGTACGTGTCTGATTGATCATCTCGATCATCGTTGCCAGTGTCGTAGTCTTGCCTTGGCCAATGGGACCCACCACGAGGAAGAATCCTTGCGGTTTGCGGGTGAAGGATTCGAGAATGGGCGGCAAATTGAGCTCAGCAAGCGTGCGAATAGCTTTTGGGATCAAGCGGAGCGCAATAGACAACATACCCTGATGATAATATGCATTGCCGCGGAAACGCGCCGAGGTCAGGCTGTATGAGAAATCGACATCTTTGGCAGTTTCGAGCAATTCCTTGTTCGCAGGGCTCAAGAATGCGTTGATGAATCCTTTCATGTCAGCGTCAGTCAAGACTGGCTTCTTGACCAGCGGAATGAGTGAACCGGAGACACGGATGATAGGCGTCCTGCCTGAAGAAAGGTGCAGATCCGAAGCGCCCTCTTTGAGGATCAGGTTCACCAAGTCGTCAATTTCTTTTTTATAGTCCATAGGTTGGAAGAGCTCTAATTACTTCTTGATAATGCGCTCAACTTCCGCCAACACTTCTGAGGGAATGGTCGTCGCTTTCACAATATATCCATCAACACCAAGCTTCTTGGCACGCGAGATGTCATCAGATGAACCTTGATTGGTGAGCATGATGACCCGTCCGTTGGGCGCGAGATTTTCTTTGCGGACCACGGAGACAAATTCGAGGCCATCCATGCCCGGCATGACAATATCAACGAGCATCACATCGGGGATGAACCCCCCTTTCACGAGCTTGAGGCCACCGTCGGTGGAATCAGCCGTCTTGACGTCGTATCCGGCTTTGGAAAACTTGATGGCATACATATCCAACAAGAACTTGTCATCATCAACGAGAATAATTTTCTTTTGAGGCATGGCTTTATTATACAGGAATTACAATTTGTTCACCTCTTCGATCGGAATAACCTTATTGAACGCCTTGATGAGCGCATCTTCCTTGAGAGTTATCATGCCTTTTGAGCGCGCAATCTTCAATATCTCCGTCTCGGTCGGATTCTTGAGGATGGCCTGCTCGATCTCCTTGTCCATCATGAACATTTCCATGACCGCCATGCGACCACGGGTACCTTTCGGCAATTCTGGAGTAGTCTTGATCTTACGGACGGTGTCGGAGAACGGTATCTCTTTTTTGTACTGATCGGGTAGGTCGGCAAATTCGCGGTCAATCATAGCTTTGAGACTACCATCGACAGGAACCACCTCCCCTGCACCCTCAGGAAGGAGACCGACGAGGCGTTGAGCAACTGCCAAGATCAAGGTCGGCGCGATCAGATATGGATCGACTCCCATATCGATAAGACGCGGGATGACACCGGCTGAATTGTTCGTGTGCAGGGTTGAAAACACCAAGTGACCAGTCAAAGCCGCCTGGACCGCCAGCTGTGCCGTCTCCTTGTCGCGGATCTCACCCACCATGATGATATCAGGGTCCTGACGGAGTGTGGTGCGCAGACCTGATGCGAAGTCGTAGCCGATCTCGGGACGAACCTGGGACTGGCTCACGCCTTCCATCTGATACTCGACCGGATCTTCCAAGGACAACACGTTGTAGCTTTCACGATCTACTTCGCTCAATACTGAATACAGAGTTGTAGACTTTCCGGAACCAGTCGGACCAGTGATGAGGACCATACCATAGGGTTTATTGATCGCTTCACGGAGGAGAGCCAAATTCTTGGGTGTGAGGCCAAGCTCATCGAGCGGGCGTACACCCTTGGCTTGGTCGAGAATACGCATTTCGACCTTCTCACCGTAATACGAAGGGAAGGTCGAGACACGGAAGTCGATACGGCGTCCGTCGATGCGTGCGGAGAAACGACCGTCCTGTGGCTTGCGCTTTTCGTCGAGGCGCATATTGGAGAGCACTTTGATACGCGCAACCACGGCCGAGTGCACCTGTGGCGGCAATATGAGCGATGTGTTGAGTATGCCGTCGACACGGAAACGTACGCGGATCTTGTCGCGCATATGTTCGATATGCACATCAGACGCTTCTCCTTCCACGGCATAGCGGACGATGGTCGCCACGATCTTGACCACGGGCGCGTCTTCGATGATGAGAGTTTCTTCCGAACCTTTTTCCTTGCCGGACGTTCCTTTTTGCGTGTTCAACTCTTCTTTCTGCAAGGTATCAGAACTATCCACTGACAGTTCGGTTTCCAATTCCGAAAGCGCTTTTGAGACTTCTCCGGTAATACCTTTGTACATTTCCATGACTTTGGCGAAATCATCAGTGGTGATGAGAAAAACCTTGTACGGAATATTGCGCTTGGCAGCCAAGAAGTTGAGCGCATCGCGCGCCTCCATATTGTCAGGGTCAACGACGCCCACTTCGAGCGTACCCTCTTTGACGCCTATAGGGACAAAGTGATAATGAGCGGCTGATTCTTCAGGAATATAATCGAGCACGTCGAACGGTATATTCGCGTCAGCCAAGGCACGGATGGGAATACTAAGGAATTCACCTCGCGCCGCAATGATATCGTCAGGCTTCACCCCACGAGCAATGAGTGCGTCGTCCAAAGAGCCTCCGCTCGCGGTCTGCTTGCGCACTTCCCGGATGTCATCCCGTGTGATGAGTTGTTTTTGTAGGAGTATATCGAGTACTGACATAAACGTAATTCGAATCTACGAATGCGCACGAATGCTACGAATAAACAGGCCCGCCATCACTGTTGCGTGCCTGCGCTCGCACCGGCAGCGGAATTCTGCCCAGGGAGAGGTGCGAATGGATTTGGCCTGCCCACATTGACTGGCGGGATAGCTACCGAGTAATCAACCAGTGTCTGATAGGCGTTATCCCTGAATATTGACGTATCAATCTTCAAGGAACGGATCTGATTCAACAAGTTGAGAATGCGCGCACTCACCGCACCAGCCTCGGGATTGGCTTGTGATTGCGTCAGTGTACCAACGGAATCCGGGGTTTTACTGCCCGAATACAGGAAGTAGGCCACCACAGCGATAGCAATGATCACGATGATGCTGATGACGGACTTTTTTGAGGAAGATTGTGTATTCATGGCAGTGATTATTGTTGACGCAGCCAATAGGTCTTGAGCTCGACGCCAAAATCATATGATCCTGAACTATTGGCCGATACCGTGAGATGCGTCACGTCCATGATGCGCAAATTGGCCTCAAGGTCACGCATCAAGTCAATGAACTTCTGATACGGAGCGCTCACGCTAAATGAGACGGTGACTGTATCGAGGGTCGGCGTCGGGATACTACCGGCTGATCCTGCCTTGTTGGGTTGCACGCTTGCGGTCGATTTTGAGGTAGCGGATGAGTTGGTGTTCGAAGCGGCGGCTTTGATATTACGGAGTGAAAAACCATGACGAAGCGCGATGCTGTTCAGGTCGATGATCAAACGAATATTGTCGACAGTGTTCGGAATCATCTTGTCGAGTCGGTCACGATCATTGTCAGAAAGAGCGTTGTAGTCTTTGAGGACGGAGTCGCGAACCTTGACGAGCTTGTCGGCGTTATCGATAGCGGAAATATACTGCGCGTTCACGGTGCGCACCTCTTTGACTTCGGCCCATTTCGCACTGGTCACCGTCATATATATGCCGATGGCGAGAACGATCAGGATTGTTGCGGTTACGTTGCGATTCATATAATGATGATTATTGCGCGACTGGCGTACTCGACGCTTCTGCTGTTACGCTCTTCTCGTATGACAGACTGGCAGGATCGATGGTTGCCGAGAACCCGAACGAAACAGTCCCGCTACTATCAAGGGCCGGGTCGGAGAGTATCGGATTCTTGACCACCTTGCGCAGACCATACTGCTCGAGCTGTCCGAGCACATCCGACTGGAAGGCGACAGCGCTAAAGCTCGTACCATATCCCTTCATGGCCACTTTGATACCTTCCCCGCTATTGGCTCCCGCTGTGAGATCCATGCTGAGGAAGCGCACATTCTCGATAGTGAGGCGTCCAATGATGTCAAAAATTTGTGAAACGGCGAGATGGTTGCCGATCAGCTGTTTTGCCAGATCGATCTTGACGTTTTGACGCTTGAGCTCTTCGATAAGATCAGCATTGAACTGTCTTTCGCGTTCGGCGAGCTGTGTTTTGTAACTGGCCTGAGAAGAAAGCAGGTACGACTTCCAGAAATACATGCCGCCAGCCGCAAGAAGAGATAAGATGAATAAAATCACCGCCAAAGACATAAAGAGGCTCGTGGTATGGCGACGCGGAGACGTATTGAGTCCGCTCATGCCACCCGGAGGAATGAGGGGCTTCTTGGGTATGAATGAGGTTTGGAATTTGGTCTCCATAGTTCCTGTGAATTATAGCAGGAATACCCTGTCTAGGGGATGTGTATAAGCCAAAGCTATTCCAACTCGGCCAACTTCCTCAGTGCTGTACCGATAGCCACTGCAAATTCCGGACCTGCCTGGAGAAACTCTTCGGTCAGGAATGCGGGTGTCTCGAGTTTACCGAATGGATCCGCATAGACGACGTCTGTTTGGAAGCTGATCTTGGCGAGATCAGTAAATCCTTTGAGGAGCACGCCGCCGCCAGTCAACACCACCTTGCTTACATTCTTGTTGAACTTTTTCTGATAATTGAGGAGCGTCGCGTTCGCTTCGTAGAACATATAGTCCAAATTGACGGTGATGATCTCAGTGAGTTCCTTGTATTCAGGGCCGCCCTTGAGTCCATAGGTACGCTTCATGGTCTCGGCCTCATTCACGGTGATACTCATCGCCTTCGACAAAGCCAGGGTAATATCCTGACTACCCTTATTGATGATGTGTGAGGCGCGCAAGATACCGCGTTCGACAATATAGAGTTTCGTAGAGCGTGCACCCATGTCGACGATCATCACGGTATGAACACCTTGATCAACCACCGCGCGAATAGAACTGAAGATTTCTATTTCATAGAATGTCGGTTGCAGACCCGATCCCGCCATGATGGTCTGGTAGTCATTGATGTATTGATTGTGGATAGCCACTACCAACACGTCACTACCCTGCTTTTCGACATTGACCGACTCCTCATCCGTCACATACGCGTCTTCTTTGGGGATGATAGACCAGTCGAGCAGAACCTCATTGAGCGGCACGGGGATATATTTGCGCGCTTCGATGGCGATGACGTCGGCGATTTGTTTGTCCGGAACGGGCGGAATGGAAATAAATGAAATCAAGCTGGAAGATAAGGGCAACGCCACGCCACACGTGGTGGTAGTTGTTTTTGCTTCGCGCAAAATATCCTTGATGGCTTCGATGATCTTGTCGGCAGGCACGCTCGCCGCACGACCAACCTCGATACCGGCATAGGGACCGAGCGCAAGTTCGCCGTATGTCTCGAGGACGGCGCGGCCATGTTTCTTCTTGATCTGGATGACTTTGATGGCGGAAGAACCGATATCAATGCCCAAGACGCTCGTTTCTTTCTTAAAAAAGGATGAGAAAAAGGCCATGGTATATATTATATAGTGAAAACCGTCCCCATGCTATTCACTTTATGGATTATACGGATCCTATTGATGATATAAAATTGTGTCATGTTTTTACTTTCCAGCATATATAAAACCATCCTCGACGCCCTCTTCCCTGTTTCCCCTGCCGAACAGGCACTATTTGCATTACAGCCGGAAGAAGCATACGCGAAATTGCCACCGGCGCCGGATTATTCGGGACTGGCCGTAGAATTACCTGGTTCGCGCTCAGTTTTTGCGTATAAAGACGAGCGAGTGGCGAAACTGGTGTGGAGTATTAAATACAAAAAGTCGGTGCACGCGGTGAAGATTGGGGGGTATGCGCTATTTAAGGCACTTATAGAAAGTGACGAAAATGTTGTCACTTTCCCAAAGTCACAAAAGGAACGTGTTGCCGGTGACCGCGCGAACATTCTCGTAATCCCCATGCCTATCACTACACGCCGGAGAAAAGAGCGTGGCTACAATCAGTGCGAATTATTACTTGATGAAATGGAGCGGCTCCAAAAAAGTTCCGCCGACCAGCGTGTTGGGCCCAATGTTGTATTTGAAAAAAATGTATTAGTTCGTACTCAGCATGCATCACGACAAACATTGAAAGGGCGGGCCGACCGAGTCGAAAGCGCCAAAGGTATCTTTTCCGTGAATGAAAAAGCTGACAAGAATCTTGCCAACTTTTCACAGGTCGTAATTATGGATGACGTCATCACCACCGGAAGCACGATGCATGAAGCAATCGAAACAATGAAAAAGGCAGGTTTTGAAAATGTTGCTGCACTTTCTTTAGCACACTAGTACACTTTTTGACTAAATAATAACCCTCACAAACCTCCGCTTCCCCACTTTGAGCACCATGGTTTTCTCTGGCTTGAAATTCGGATCAGTTATTTTCGTATCATCTTCAGTCTTGATACCCCCACCATCAATGAGGCGTCTCCATTCCGCCTTTGAGGGAACAATCCCTGCACGAACGAGCGCATCGGCCAGCGGTTCTTTGGCTGAAAATTGGATTTCCTGAATATCTTCAGGCACGCCACCTTTAGCAAACGTATTTTCAAAATCTTGTTCAGCCGCTTTTGCCGCCGCGTCGCCA
>CAYZZN010000011.1:0-1762 GCA_964483165.1 uncultured Candidatus Saccharibacteria bacterium | reverse complement strand
TGGCCCGGCGGCCATGAGCCCCTCCTTCTGATCCATAGGGATACGCGTACAATTCACGAACAATGGCTCGATCATCGGATCAGGAAGAGCCATGATAGCACCGAACAATTTGTTTGCTGGCTGATCGATGAACACACCCGTACCATTGGACTTCGACATAAGCTCCCCTGTCTTAGGATTGGCGATCAGGTTCAGGGCGAGTACGAATTTGTCCTTATTTTTCAGACGCTTGATGAGTGTGCGACCGGCAAGCGCGTTGAATATCTGATCAGTACCACAGAGTTCCGCGTCCACATCCATGGCCACGCTGTCATACCCTTGCATGAGCGGATACATGAATTCGTGAACGTGAATGGGTACATTTTCTTTGAGACGCTTTTGGAACATGTCACGCTCGAGCATTTGCTGTACGGTGAAATTGGATGCGAGACCGACAACATCAGTGAATGAGAGCTTCGAAAGCCAGGTAGAATTGTGGGTGATGGTCGCGGGATTTGTCGCGTCGTCAAAACTGACGAGGGACTTGATCTGTTCAACCCAACTCGCCATATTTTTCTTCACTTCTTCGGCAGTCAATTGCTTGCGCGCAGCAGTCTTGTCCGAGGGGTCACCGATCATGGCCGTGAAGTCACCGAATAGGATGACGACTTCGTGTCCGAGCTGACGCAACTCTTCGAGGAAGATCATGTTCTTGGCGTGACCAAGGTGGATAGCTGTATGCGTTGGATCAAGACCGTAGTAGATCTTGATACGATCGCCGGACATAAGCTTCTTCATGAGCTCTTCCTTGGACGGGAAAGCTTCCACCAGCGTACCGCGGGCGAACATTTCCTCTATACGAGCTTTGTCGGTTATAGTCTTCACTGCGAATGATTAGACCTTGAATCGATCTGCATACTTGCCGGTGATGGGGAGCGACTTTTCTTTGCCCTGGACTGCATTAACAATACCAATGATAGACCAGATGAAGAGCGCGAGATGGAGTATTTGGATGAGTGGCCAAATACCCCAGATGAGCATACCGAGAATCCAGACGATGACTTCAAGGACAAAAAGAACCAATCCCTGTTTGATATGGAACTTCACAAATGAGTCATCTTTCGCCGTGAGGTATGAAACGATCACAAGAGGACCGATGTATGCCAAGATGGCCATGAGCGTATTGTGCTTGGGGGATAATGAAGCGGTCGGTTCGCTTGCCGACACTGTGTTCTGTGGATTTTGATTGTCTTGAGGATTCATGATGGTACTTATTCAATTACTAATAGAGTGTTCCCAGTATACCAAAGATGTGTACTGTTCGGAATACATAAAAAGCGAGCCTGAGGGACTCGCGTGTACTGGTCTCCGGTAACACTAACCGGTCTGTATTTGGTGGCTCCGATGGAATTCATCGAGTCTGCCGCTCGCGATGAAGTGCTCGGCGCACTCATTACGAGTTGGTCTGCGTTTTACCTGTCGCTCAGTCTCGCGGCGATTGTGGCGACTCTTGATAGCGGCACACAAATGCTTGAGATAGATGGCTAACGGAAGGTTCAATGTGGCGTTCATAGCAACACCTTTCGCTCACCATCATACGCCTCTGCATTTTCACTGTAAACGCGACTAATCCACAGGTACAAGAAATTTTTTGATTAACAGCCCATTATGTGCAAGAATGGCGGAACAGTTTGGAGACGTGGCTGAGTGGTCGAAAGCGGCACCGTGCTAAGGTGTTAGGGGGGCAACTCCCTCGTGGGTTCGAATCCCACCGTCTCCGCAG